>DAOQTN010000099.1:0-7986 GCA_035340555.1 Anaerolineaceae bacterium
GTATGCCGTTTTTCTTAAAGAAACCGAATTGTTTTACAACCTGACCGCGACCCAGCTGGAGCTGATGGACAGCATCTGCGAAGAGCGGGTGTACAAAAAGGGTGAAAAAATCTTCGCCGAGAGTTCGCGGGAGGATGAGCTTTACCTGATTCTACAGGGTGAAGTACAGATCGTCATGGATCCAGGACTGGTCGCCACCCGGCCAAACGCCGCCACCCAGCCGGCTCCGATCGCCGTGCTGCGGCGGGGTCAGTGCTTTGGCGAGGTCGCCCTGGTGGATCAGGGTGTGCGCACGGCCAGTGCCGTGGCGTCAGAAAAAGACACCCGGGTGCTGCGCATCCCCCGCAGCAAGTTCCTCCTGCTGTGCAATTCCTATCCTGAACTGGGCTACCGGGTGATGTTCAACCTGGCTGCCGAACTGGCGCAAAAGATTCGTGGTGCCGATCTGCAAATTCGCGCCGCCATGCTCTACCGGGCGGCGGACACCCCCCCTACATCCCAATAACGCCCCATCCCGAATTCCTGGAGGAAAAATTTATGCCCTCGTGCGAAATCATCGCCATTGGCACCGAGCTGCTTCTGGGCGAAATTCAAGATACCAATACCCAATACCTGGCCCGCAATTTGCGCGATGTGGGCATTGACCTGTACCGGACGACCATGCTCGGCGACAATGCCGAGCGCATTGCCCAGACCATCCAGGAGTGCCTGCAGCGGACCGAAATCATCATCACCACCGGCGGGTTGGGGCCCACCGTGGATGATCCCACCCGCCAGGCGGTTGCCCTGGCGGTCGGCGTCCCGCTGGAATACCGCGAGGATCTCTGGCTGCAGATTCAGGACCGCTTCAAGCGCTTCGGCCGGCTGGCCACGGAAAACAACCGCCGCCAGGCCTATATTCCCCAGGGCGCCCAGGCGGTGGAAAACCTGGTGGGCACAGCACCGGCGTTCATCTATGATACCGGGGAGCGCGTCATCATCAGCCTGCCGGGGGTTCCCCGGGAGATGGAATACCTGATGGAAAACGTCATCTTCCCGTTCCTCAAGGAGCGTTACGGGCTGCGGGGCATCATCAAGGCCCTGGTGCTGCATGCCTCCGGCATCGGCGAATCCCAGGTGGATGAGCTGATCGGCGATCTGGAAACCCTGCGCAATCCCACCGTCGGACTGCTCGCCAAGGGCGGGCAGATCGACATCCGCATCACCGCCAAGGCGGAATCCCTGGAACAGGCCAATTACCTGCTGCAGGAATATGCCATCCTTATCCGGCAGCGGCTGGGGGAGGCCATTTTCGGCCAGGATACCGACACCCTGGAAAGCGTGGTCCTGGCCCGAGCCAAATCGAGCGGGCTGAGCCTGGCGGTGCTGGAATGTGGCCTGGGCGGCGAGTTGAGCCGGCGGCTTAAAGCCGCCGGGCTGTCGGAGGGCTGCATCCGCACCATGGAAGAGCCGGTCAATGCGGAGGAACTGCTGCAGCATCTGCATGCCCTCCAGTCCGACCAACCAGTGGACATTGCCCTGGCCGCCAGCCTGGCGCCGGGTCAGTGGCAGCAGGACCTGCAGCTGATTGCCGCCGGTCCCGCCGAGACCCATTCCCTCCAGCGTTCCTGGGGCGGCCCGGCCAGCATGGGCATCACCTGGAGCGCCAATACTGCCCTGGATTTCCTGCGGCGGATCATGACCAGCGAAGGATAAATAATTATGGAAACTGTGGACCTGATTCTCACCAACGCCATCGTCCTGACGATGGACGAATTGATGCACATTTACGATCCCGGGGCGGTTGCGGTGCGCGCTGATCAGATCGTGGCTGTGGGCCCCATCCATGAAATTCGCGAACAGTTCACCGCGGCCGAAGAGGTGGACTGCGGCGGTCGGGTGTTGATGCCGGGGCTGGTCAATGCCCACACCCATATCCCGATGACGCTGCTGCGCGGCCTGGCCGATGATTTGCGGCTGGATGTCTGGCTGCTGGGGTACATGATGCCGGTTGAGCGCGAATTTGTCGCCCCCGATTTTGTCCAGCTGGGCAGCCAGCTGGCCTGTGCTGAAATGATCCGCAGCGGCATCACCTGCTTTGCCGACATGTACTATTACGAAGAGGACATTGCCAAGGCTACCGCCGCGGCCGGGCTGCGGGCGGTCTGCTCCCAGACCGTGCTTAAATTCCCCACCCCTGATGCGCAGTTCTATGAGGATTCCCTGGCTGCAACCCGGGATTTCATCGTGCGCTGGAAGAACCATCCCCTGATTGTCCCCTCGGTTGCCCCACACGCGCCCTACACCTGCACGGCCGAGATTTTACAAGCCTGCGCTGCCCTGGCGGTCGAATTTGACGTTCCCCTCCACACCCATCTCAGCGAGACCGCACTGGAAGTGGAGAACATGCGCCGCGATCAGGGCATGCCGGTCATTCCTTATGTCAAGAAACAGAATTTATTTGATGCCAAGGTGCTGGCGGCCCACTGCGTTCACATTGATGAAGGCGAAATGCGAACCCTGAAACACGTCGGGGCTGGTGTGGCCCACAACCCCTCCTCCAACCTCAAGCTGGCCTCCGGTGTGGCGCCGGTGCGGCGGATGATTGACCTGGGGCTCAACGTCGGCATCGGCACCGATGGGCCGGCCTCCAACAACGACCTGGATATGTTTGAAGAGATGCGCCTGGCGGCTTTCATTGCCAAGGGCACCAGCGGCGATCCCACCGCCCTGCCGGCCTCCACTGTGCTGCTGATGGGCACCCGGCTGGGCGCCCAGGCCCTGCACCTGGGCCACCTCACCGGGTCACTGGAACCGGGCAAACGGGCCGACCTGATCCTGGTGGATATTTCACCAGCCCACAACATGCCCCGCTTCCGCCGCGATCCAGCCGGTCTCTATGCCCAGATTGTCTACGCCGCCAAATCCACCGATGTCAGCGATGTCATGGTCAACGGCAAGTGGCTGATGCGCGCCCACCAGCTGCTGACTTTGGATGAGGCGGAACTGCTGCACCACAGCCAGGAGTACGCCTCCCGGATCGACGCCTTCCTGTTCCAGCGGGAGAAATCCATTCTCTCCAAGCTGGTGGCCATCGGCGGCGCAACCGAGGAAGAAAGCTACGAGGTGCAGGTCAAGGTCCGCATCCCCGATGCCCAGCCGGTGCTGCAAGCCCTGCAAAACCCCGCCCTGACCATCGTCCGCAAACGACATTACCGGCAGTATGACACCTATTTCTGTTTCACCGATCCCGACCAGGGCTATCTGCGCTACCGGGAGGACCACTTCATCAGTGACCGGGGCGAGGTGACCAACGTGCGCTCCCGCCTGACCCATATCGGCCCGGCACGGGAAGCCCAATTCCCGCAAAAGGTGCTGCTCTCCCGCAGCCGCTTCCTGGCCCCCGCGGCCCAAACGGCCCGCTTCTACCGGGAATACTTCAAACCCACCATGGAAATGGAGATCGAGAAAGACCGGCAGCGCTTCCTGGTGGAATATGAAGGCATCGAATTCTTCATTAATTTGGATCAGGTGCAGCGCCCGGCCTTGGGATTTTATCTTGAGATCAAGAGCCGGACCTGGAGCCGGCAGGATGCCAAGGAAAAATCCCGCCTGGCGGTGGAACTGATCGAACTGCTGGGAGCCTCCACCGAGGAAGCCACCAGTGAAGATTACCTGGACATGATCCGATGAGCACAGAATCATCCCCCTTGCGCGTTCTCTTCATCGCTTCAGAAGCCGACCCCCTGGTGAAGGTGGGCGGCCTGGGCGATGTGGCCGGGTCGCTGCCGCGGGCCCTGCAGGCCCTGCTGCCGGCCGATCTGGACGGGCACACCCCCGATATCCGGCTGGCGCTGCCCTTCCATTCTGCCATCACCCAGAAGCTGCCCGAGATCCAGCTGGTGGCCTCCTTCACGGTGCCGCATGCCACTGGAGACATTGCCGGGCGGGCCTTTGAGACCCGGGTGCAGGGGGTGACTGTCTACCTGATTGAAGGCGCCCCCATCCCGCCCAATGCCCCGGTGTACAACACGATCAATCAGCGCGAGGACAGCGAGAAGTATGTCTTCTTCTCGCTGGCGGTGCTGGAGATGGTCAAAAAACTGGGCTGGCAGCCCGATATTTTGCATGCCAACGACTGGCACACCGCGACCGCGGTCTATGCGCTGGCGCTGCGTCGGACGACCGATCCCTTCTTTGCCAAAACCCGCTCGATCATTTCGATCCATAATCTGCCCTTCATGGGCACCGGGGCCGAACCGGTGCTGACCGCCTACGGGCTGCCGCCGACCCGGGACGAACGCCTGCCCCACTGGGCGCGCCAGTTCCCGCTGCCGCTGGCCCTGTTGAGCGCGGATCATATTGTGGCGGTCTCCCCCAATTATGCCCGGGAACTGCTGACCCCCGCCTTTGGCTGCGGGCTGCAGGATTTTCTTGCCACCCGGCAGGAAGCACTCTCGGGCATCATCAATGGGCTGGAGGTCAGCGCCTGGGACCCGGCCACCGACCCGACCCTGGCCACCAATTTCAGCGCGGCCGACCTGGACCCCCGGGCCCGGAACAAACAGGCCATGCTGGAGGCGTTGGAGCTGCCTGCCAGTCCCGATGTGCCGCTGCTGATCATGATCGGCCGGATGGACAACCAGAAAGGGGTTGATCTGGCCATTGACGGGCTGCGGCTGGTGACCGACCAGCCCTGGCAGGCGGTGCTGCTGGGAACCGGTGATCCCCTGGTCGAAACGGCCGCCCGCAGTCTGGAAGTGGAACTACCGGACCGGGTGCGGGCAGTGATCCGCTTTGATGGGCAGCTGGCCCGCCGGATGTATGCCAGCGGGGACATGCTGTTAATGCCCTCACGCTACGAGCCCTGCGGATTGGCCCAGATGATTGCCATGCGCTACGGCTGCGTGCCGGTGGCCCGCCAGACCGGCGGACTGCAGGATACCATTCGGGACAACCGCGAGCCCCAGGGCACCGGCTTCCTGTTTGGCGATGCCTCACCCACCGCGTTCACGGTGGCGGTGCTGCGCGCCCTGGCCTTATATCCGAATCGTGGGGCCTGGCGCGAGATGCAGCTGCGCGGCATGCACACGGACTTCTCCTGGCAGCCCTCGGCCCGGGCCTACGGCCGGCTCTATCTGGAACTGCTGCAGCGCCCGCCCCTGCCCCGCCCGGAAGTTGGGTTCTCCGAAAACTGAGTTTTGCTGTAAAATAAAGCATCTTTGACAGCCATGATCGGAGAGCCATCATGAAATTTACCCGCGCTTCTGGCGTTCTTTTACACCCCACCAGCCTGCCCGGCCCTGACGGCATCGGTGACCTGGGCCCGGAATGCTACCGCTGGATCGATTTTCTGGCCGGCAGCGGCTGCGGCTTGTGGCAGATTTTACCACTGGGTCCGACCGGCTACGGCGACTCGCCCTACCAGTGCTTCTCGGCCTTCGCCGGCAATCCCTACCTGATCAGCCCCGCCCTGCTGCTGGAGGACGGCCTGCTGAATCGGACCGATCTGGCTGACCGGCCGGTCTTTCCGGCTGAGCGGGTCGATTTCGGGGAGGTCATTCCCTGGAAATTGAAGGTGTTGGAGCGCGCCGAGAAGCGCTTTGAGACCGCCGCTCCCGCCGCCCTGCAGGCCGATTTTGAAGCCTTCCAGGTCGCCCAGGCCTTCTGGCTGGACGATTTTGCCCTCTTCATGGCCATCAAGGAAAACCAGCACGGGGTGGGTTGGGAAAACTGGGAGCCGGAGTTCCGGCTGCGCCAGGAGGAAGCCCTGGCCGCCTTCCAATCAGCCAACGGGAACGCCATCCGGCGACAGAAACTGCGCCAGTTCCTGTTCTTCCGCCAGTGGCGCGGGGTGCATGATTATGCCGCCCGGCAGGGTATCACCATCATCGGCGACATCCCGATTTTTGTGGCCTTTGATAGCGCCGACGCTTGGGCCAACCCGGAACTGTTTTACATGGATAAAAAACGCCGCCTGACCGCGGTGGCCGGGGTCCCCCCGGATTACTTCTCCCCGACCGGGCAGCTGTGGGGCAATCCCCTGTATAAGTGGGAGGCCCACCGCAAGAGCGGTTACGCCTGGTGGATCCAGCGCTTCCGCGCCATCCTGGAGATGGTGGACATCATCCGGCTGGATCATTTCCGCGGCTTTGCCGGTTACTGGGAAGTGCCCGCCGGCAGCGCCACCGCCGAACACGGCCAGTGGGTGCCTGGTCCCGGCAAGCACTTCATGGCAGCCATCGAGCAGGCCCTCGGCTCACTGCCCATCATTGCCGAAGACCTGGGCGAGATCACCCCGGATGTGATTGAACTGCGCGACAGTTTCAATCTGCCGGGCATGAAAATCCTGCAGTTTGGTTTTGACGGCGATGCCACCCATGCCTTTTTGCCGCACAACTACCCGCAAAACTGTGTGGCCTACACCGGCACCCATGACAACGACACGGTCTGCGGCTGGTATACCAGCGCGCCCGAGGTTGAACGCGACCTGTGCCGCCGCTACCTGGCCCGCTCGGGCAACGATATCGCCTGGGATATGATCCGCGCCATCTGGTCCTCGGTGGCGGTGCAGGCGCTGGCTCCGATGCAGGATCTGTTGAGTCTGGGCACCGAGGCCCGCATGAATTTTCCCGGCAAGACCGGGGGATACTGGAGCTGGCGGTTGGGCGCCGCGGATCTGACGCCCCAACTGCAGGCCCGGTTGCTGGAAATGAACACCCTCTACCGCCGCAGCACGCTCCTACCGGAAAAACCAGCCGCCTGATCAACCGGCGTCCATCTTGTTGCATATTGGACCATCAGCAGATAAGCGTAGTTTAGCGTAAGTTTTGTGCAACCGGCTTTCCGGTTGCACAATATTTGCATTAAATCAAAAAAATCAGGTTTTTTCCAAGATCACTTAACTGCGCCACAAACTGTTCAGGATCAGGTGGTTCAACCCAGCGAACCGCTTCCCAATCCGCCCTGGTTGCCAGGCAGAGCACTCTCGCCAGGTCGACTGGAAAGATGCCAGCCGCCTTGCCTTGTGCGCCCATAATGGCATCGCTCAGTGATAAGTCCTTCAAACAGCATAGCGCCCAAATGTCCGCCAGGTCTTTTGATGCAGCCCGGTCCAATACGGCGGTAATTTTGTTCGCCAGAATATTCTCTGCGGTATCCACCCGCCCCAGGACGGGATGCACCCAGGGCTCCCCCACTCGCGAGGGGACGTCATTCACCATCTCGATCTTGAGGTTGAGATCTGCCTGCGCCAGGTTCAGACGCACATAACGTTCCTCACGCAGCAGCACTTGTGTGTGCCAATGGGATGATTGCGCCAGAATCCCAATGACGCGATCCGCCCACAACACGAAGGTCTCTTTGTCGTTGACAAAAAGATCAAGATCGTCAGAGAAGCGATGATTGAGATAGCCGCGCGAGAGTGCCGTGCCACCGGTCAGATAGAAACCTGTTTCCACCCGCGCGATCACATTCAATACTTGATTTTGAAAAGGATAAAGTCGCCCAAGATAGAATGCTTGGTTCATTAATTAAACTCAGGGTAGTGGACAGGCAGCCAGGTAATTAAAAAATCGAAGCCGCGTCGGCGGCTGTTGGAACGGACATGCTCACGCCACCTTGGCCAACCAGAGATCAAGCGCTGAAAACCCAAAAGCCGCACAATTTCCGGATAAGGGGCATACTCCAGCAGGCGCAGCGCGGCCCAATCTGCATCCAGCCGCCCAATGGTTATCTTGCCATCCAGCAGGTCTTGGAATTGAACCTCATCAAGATCGTAATCCCACAGATACGCCGGCCTCATGCCTTGATTATAGCACAGGCCGCAAAGGATCAAACGACTCCCCGGGAATCAATCGTCCGGTAAGCGTAAAATGGATCGCAGGAGTGGACATCGCAAAGCGGCCCGATGGTTATTGGCGGAAGGCGTGGATTGGCTGAAAGTGGAATGATTACCCGCTGATGCCCCTGATTTGAACCCGGTTGAACTGCTTTGGGGACACACCA
>DAOQTN010000100.1:0-7935 GCA_035340555.1 Anaerolineaceae bacterium
CAAGCTGGCAGTTGTATGAATCGGAGGCCTTGAACGCATGAGTCGTCGTACCATCAATCTGATCGTCATTGTCATTCTGCTGGCAGTTGCCATCATTGTCGACCTGCCAAGCACAACAAAGTTCTTGGGAACGGAACCCAAAACCGTCCTGGGGCTGGATTTACGGGGCGGGATGCAGGTCATCCTGCAGGTGGATCCCAACTACACCGGCGAAGTTACTCCGGAAGAGCTTGAAACGGCAAAAAGCATTCTGGAATCCCGCAGTAATGCTCTGGGAGTTTCGGAAACCACCTTTCAAACATCCGGTGAGCGCTATATCGTCGGGGATCTCCCCGGTGTAACCGACACCGAAGATGTGGTGGATATCATCAAACAAACCGGGCAGTTGGAATTTGTTGACACCGGCAGTGAGTATCTTGATCCGGGCACCGAAGTGAAAACCGATCTGGATTCAGCTGCCCAGGTAACTGATCCATTGGTTACAACGTTGCCGGGTACCGAAACTCAAGCACAACCCGTATACCATACCGTTATGACCGGCGACCAGCTGGATCAAATAGCGGTCACCCGTGACGGACAGGGAGTTGTCAGTGACATCGTCATCAGCTTCACACTGAAACCCGAAGGCGCTGCCACATTTGCGACACATACCACGGCAAATGTTAATAATTTCCTGGCTATTGTCCTGGACAAAAAGGTCCTGTCCTGCCCCAGGATTAATAGCCCCATCACAGAAGGGGAAGGCATCATCACCGGTGACTTTACGGTCGAGTCGGCAAACGCATTGGCTGTGCAGTTGCGCTATGGCTCGCTGCCAATCCCCCTGGTTGTCGAACAGGTCCGTGTCATTGGGCCAACCCTTGGACAGGACTCTCTGAACAAAAGTTTGGTGGCCTTCCTGATTGGATTCATTATTGTCACCCTTTTCATGTTGATTTATTATCGGTTACCCGGCTTTGCGGCCATTCTGGCGATCCTCAGTTACGGGGCTATCACGTTTGCCATTTTCAGGCTTATCCCCGTTACACTGACGTTGCCGGGCATAGCAGGCATCCTGCTCAGCACTGGGAGTGCATTGGATGCGAATATCCTGCTGTTTGAGCGCATGAAAGAAGAGTTGCGCGCAGGACGAACGGTACAGGATGCTCTGGATCTGGGCTGGAAGCGTGCCTGGTCCTCCATCCGCGATTCCAATATTGCCGCGTTGCTGACCAGCGGTATCCTTTACTGGTTCGGCAATACATTTGGCGCCAGCATTGTCAAAGGTTTCTCAATTACCTTGGCACTGGGTGTGTTTGTCAGCGTGTTTGCCGCGTTCTTCATTACGCGAACGGTTCTGCGGCTCTTAGTTAAATTGATTCGTGACCCCGAAAAACATCTCGGCTGGTTTGGCATTTAGGAGAACGTCCATGATTAACCTTCTCGGTAAACGCTACTACTTTTTTCTGTTCTCGCTGCTGCTCATTGTGCCCGGCATGATTGTCCTGGCAATCTACGGTCTGCCCCTGGCGGTGGACTTTAAAGGCGGCAGTCTGCTGGAAGTCGTCTTCCCTTCGGGTAAACTACCAACCACTGAAGATGTTGTCAATATTTACACCGCTTATGGTTTTGATACAGTGACTGTTCAGACAGCCATGGGCGAAAATAACGTCAAAGACATCCTCATCATCCGTTCACCGGATTTGACCACGACAATCAATGGCGTGGAAAGCAATCCTGACGCGACCAAAAACCTTATCGTCACTGATCTGAAAACACTCAGCGGCGATTCAGAAGTTTATGTCAATTCATTCCAGAATGTCGGGCCTACAATCGCATCCCAAGTGGCCAATCGGGCCATACTGGCAATTGCCATCGCCATGCTGGCGGTTGTAGTGTATATCGCCATTGCCTTCCGTGGCGTGCCGCATGCCATCCGCTATGGCATCTGTGCCATTATTGCCATGATCCACGACATTCTCATTGTGCTCAGTCTGGCAGCGATTGGTGGAAAATTCTTTGGCTGGCAGGTCGATTCCCTGTTCCTGACCGCAATGCTGACGGTAATTGGTTTCTCTGTGCAGGATAAAATTGTGGTTTTTGACCGAATTCGCGAAAACAATGGCGTTTTACGCCGGCTGCCCTTTGAAAAACTGGTTAACCATTCCATCATTCAGACACTGCAGCGCTCCATTAACACCCAGCTGATGACTGTAGAATTCATGTTGCTGGCATTGGCCCTGTTCGGCGGGGTGACGCTGCGTGAGTTCGCCGTCATTCTACTGGTTGGTCTGCTCAGCGGCACTTACTCTTCAATCTTTATTGCCGCCCCGTTCCTGGTTGTCTGGGAAAATAAAGAATGGAAAAACTGGTTCGGCGGTCACCCGGCTGAAGCATAAACCCAATCTCTCACGACCATTATTCATAACATGGGTTCTGGCTGGAAACAACCGAACCCATGTTTCTTAAACAACCATCAGGAGGTAACTGTGAGCAATATGACGCCAATTCTCATCGAGGAACATGTTCCCATTAAAAGCCGCTTGGCGATATCCCTTTCGGATTCGGCTGTGGCTATTCTTCAAACCGTGGTCAGCGGCGGGGCATTAACGTATTATTTCACCCGCGTCCGCGGACTTGAAGCTGATCTGGCAGGCATTGTCTGGTTGCTTTTTGGAATCTGGAATGCCATCAACGATCCCTTGTTCGGGTTTATCAGTGACCGGACAAAAAGCGGCCTCGGCCGACGAAAACCATATATTCGATATGGGGCACCGTTGATCGCGTTGGCTTTTGGTCTGCTGTGGGCCAACTTGGGCAACTCTCAGACCATCATGTTTGTTCAATTGCTGATTGGACTTTTCCTTTACGACACGCTCTACACGGCGATTGCGACCAGCATCTATGTGCTCCCATTTGAGGTTGCCGTCTCCAATAAGGCCCGCAGCACGATCCTGATTTGGAAAATTATCTTCATGGTCTTCCCCAATGTGTTGCCTTTCGCCATTGCGTATTTTCAGCCTGGACCCGCCGACGACCCCACTCCCTATCGTCTGATCATGGCCGGCCTGGCCATCCTGATGGGCGTGATAATTTACTTTAGCACCTACTTTTACGAAGAAAAGCATTTCCAACAACAGGAACAGCAACTGCCCTTTTTAAAATCCATCAAGGAAAGCTTCTCCAATTTTGCCTTTGTCATTTTTCTGGTTCTCAGCTTTTCGGTGATGTATATTCAGACGGCACTGCTGCAAGGCGTTGCCTATTACTTTGACGAAATCATGGCCACACCGTTGCCAGTCATTGTCGGACTGGCGGCCGGAATCCCGGCAGGAATTGTGTTATGGCTCAATCGACGTGATCGGTGGGGCATAAAACGCTGCCTTGTCACTTGGCTGGGATTGTTTGCTGCCGGTTGTGGCACCTTGTTCATTTTTGGGAAAACTATACCTGGTGCCATAGTGGGTTTCTTTTTGGTTGGGATCGGTTTTGCCGGGGGGATGTATTTAATCCCCATCATGAATGGGGATGTGATTGATTATGACGAGGAGCGAACGGGCTTGCGCCGCGAGGGAATGTACGCCGGGATCAACAGTTTGGTAACCAAACCAGCCATCAGTCTAGCCCAGTGGGCTTTTTTAAGCATCATTGCGTACAATGGCTATGATCAAACCCTTGCAAAAGGATTGCAATCCGCACAGGCGGAAACCGGTATATTAATCGCTTGGGCCCTTATCCCGGCCGGGCTGTTGATTTTATCCCTGATTGCAACTCGTTGGTATCCCCTTGCCGGTGAAAAATGGGAAACCATCAAGAAAAAGCTGACTGCAGTTCACGCGGAGAAAGAAACACAGTTCCTGGAAAGTTTAGGTTACAGCCATTCAAAATAACGACATTGCTGGAAACCTGTTAAACGGCGGGGTGGAGTCTTGCCACCCCGCTATATTATTAATAATGTGCCAAAGATCACCCCGTTTCGCAACCCCGTGTTTGATGAATATTGATACAATATAGAAAACCCCGCACCAACGGGACAAATTAATCCCTTCCGTTATTCAAAGAGGTCACATGCGAAAAGAAGTTGTTCTTATCACAGGCGCCAATGGTGAAATTGGTCATGATTTGATCACCCACCTGGGTAAAAATGGTGGAGCACATGTCATTGCATTGGATGTGGCCCCACTTGATGACAAGTTGCATCCCTATTGCGAAAGATTCATCCAGGGAGATATCCTGGATGGGTTGCTTTTAGGTCGTCTGGTTGCAGAATATGAGGTTCGGACAATTTTCCACTTGGCCTCAATTCTATCAACAAAGGCAGAATACAACCCTGAGACAGCTCATCGGGTCAACGTTGAAGGCACCCTGAACCTGTTACGGCTGGCTGTTGAGCAGGCCGCCTGGCAAGGCCGTCCGGTTAAATTTCTTTACCCAAGCTCAATTGCCGCCTATGGTCTGCCAGATATCCAGACGAAAAATGCCGCAGGTAAAGTCAAAGAGGACGAATATCTGCAACCCAAAACCATGTACGGCATCAATAAACTTTACTGCGAACATCTAGGGCGTTATTACACCTACCACTACCGGCAGCTGGCCGCCGACACACCCAGAAATTCAGTGGATTTTCGCTGCATCCGCTTCCCTGGGTTGATCAGCGCCCAGACCGTACCCACTGGCGGCACCAGTGATTACGGGCCAGAAATGTTGCACCACGCCGCCCAGGGACTGGCTTATCCCTGTTTTGTCCGGCCTGATGCCAGATTGCCTTTCATGGTCATGTCTGATGCCGTCAAATCACTCTTGGAATTGGAGGCAGCACCGGTAGAGTCATTAAGCCGGCGGGTTTATAATGTCACCAGCTTCTCCCCCACAGCACAGGAGATCTACGAAATTGTTTTACAGGCTTTCCCAAAAGCGGAGATCAGCTTCAGCCCGCATGCCAGTCGGCAGGGAATTGTCGACTCTTGGCCAGCCGATGTAGACGATTCCGCTGCTCAAAAAGATTGGGGATGGAAGCCGGATTACAATCAACAGCGTTCATTTGAAGAATACCTGATCCCAGCCATCCGCGAGCGTTATCACGTCTAACAGCCGACCCCGCGTCTTCCGTTGACTATACGAAAGGTTGCCATGTCCGAACAAGTTCCTGAACACCCATATCCTGTTGGTCCGGATGAAAAAATCAACCGCGTGATGGTCTACACCAGTAATGCCATTTACTGGGGAGACGTCGTTGCCAAAGAAGCTGTCCGGGTCAGCACCTGGCTGCGGACAAACGCAGCCCCTGAGTTTTTGCGACTCTACCAAGCGCGTTGCATTGTTCCCACGCCAGGGGGCACACCCCGTCCGCTGCTCTATGCCGAGATCTACATTCCAGCAACCGAAATTCGCGCCTATCACCTGATGGCGCCGGACAAGGATCCGCTGGACTACGATCCCACCGAACCGAACCGGAGAATGGATCCGGTAACGGTTATTGTTGGGACCTTTCGAATTGACGGACATCTCCGGGTATCGGCCATTTCAAACCTGGGCAAATATCTCGATATCACCCGGGAAGCCTACACACCACTTTACGACGCGGAGATCACCAATCTGATCATGCCGGCGCTGGGTATCATGAAAACCTACTATATCCAGATACGCCAAAGCACCGGGTTGTTTGGCATCCTGCCCCCCGCTGCCTAGGCGATATCCCGAAACCGCCATGCCTAAACCAAAGATATTCATCACTCGCGCCATAGCCCCGGAAGCCATTGCAAAACTTACCGAAGTGGCAGACGTAGAAGTGTGGCCGCATGAAATGCCGCCTCCCCGCGAGGTTTTATTGGAGCACATTAAAACTTCGTTTGGGATAATCACCTTGCTTACTGACCCTATTGACGCGAGTTTGATAGCGGCAGCAAGTCAAAACTTAAGAGTGATTGCTCAGATGGCGGTGGGATTCGATAATATTGACGTGACGGCGGCATCAAATCGTGGCATTTATATTGGGCACACACCCGGCGTATTGACTGAAACCACCGCGGATTTTGCCTGGGCGCTGATGATGGCTGTTGGACGTCGCGTGGTTGAAGGGCATCATGAAGTCCAACAGGGTATCTGGCGGCCTTGGGGACCCAATGTCTTAACCGGGCAGGATATTTTCGGCGCGCGACTGGGATTGGTGGGGTTGGGTCGGATTGGGCAGGCCGTCGCCAGACGGGCAATTGGTTTTAATATGGATATCCTGTATCATGACTTGCAACGGTTTCCTGAAGCTGAAAAAGCAACCGGAGCGCAGTTTGTCGCTTTTGAAGAATTGCTGGAGCGTTCCGATTATGTCTCGCTGCATACATTCATGTCTCCCCAGAACAAATTTATGATGGGGCAATCCGAGTTTGCCTGTATGAAGCCCAATGCCATCTTTATTAACACGGCCCGGGGCGGATTGGTCGACCCGGGTGCCCTTTTATGGGCTCTACAGAACAGACGGATTGCTGGCGCCGGACTGGATGTATTTGAAACCGAACCCATCCCCATGGATCACCCCCTGCTAAAAGAGCCCAATCTTGTCATGACACCCCATATCGCCAGCGCCAGCAAACAAACCCGGACCCGAATGGCGCTTATGGCGGCAGAGAATGTTCTTGCAGCAATATCCGGAAACCGGATTCCCTACTGCGTTAACCCGGAAGCAGATTCTTTTAGTAAAGGCAAATAATTACCAAATCATTAACGTTAGTGCCAGTGGGTCCGGTTTTCAGCAATCCACCAATTTGCGCAAAAAAGGTGTACGAATCATGACGCGCCAAAAAGTCTGCCGGATCCAGCTGTAATCGGCGGGCTTTTTGCATGGTTTCTCCGGTCACCAATGCACCGGCAGCATCAGTCGGTCCATCTTCACCATCTGTTGCCAGGGTGATCAGGGCAACACGCTCCCTGCCCGATAAGATTGGCACTGCAGCAAGCGCGAGTTCCAAATTACGCCCGCCCATTCCATTTCCACGCAGCGTCACGGTAGTCTCCCCACCCATCACAAGACATAAGGGGGGCAGGTTATTGTTTCGTTGTGCCAATAATTTCAAAGTCTGAAATGCCAGCTGGCTGCCTGCGTTGCGTGCCTCCCCTTTTAGCAGCGTATCGAGCGTCCCGATGTCAAAGCCGACAGAGACCGCCTCATCCAGCGCGGCCTTGACTGCCACTGCGTTGTCCGCAATGATTGTGTGGGTAATATTCCGAAAAACCGGATCACCCGGTTTGAGGGTTTCAGGGCGCTCTCCAGCCATCCCTTGATGTAAAACAGCCACGATAGAAGCTGGTGTGTCTGAAAGCAGTCCGTATTTTTCCAAAATGCCGTACGCCTGGCTGTAGGTCGATGGATCCGGCGTTGTTGGCCCGGAAGCAATGACATCCAACGTATTTCCAATGACATCCGAAAGGATCAATGTAACCAGTTTGGCCGGGGTGGCAGCCAGCGCCAGGCCTCCTCCCTTGATTCGGTCCAGATGTTTTCGCAGGATATTAATTTCTGTGATGGTTGCGCCACACCCCAACAGTAGACGGGTCAATTGCTGCAGGTCTGAAAGCGTGACATCGGCAACTGGCAACGTCATTAAAGATGATCCTCCCCCGGAAATCAGGCAAATTACTTGATCTTCCGCTGCTAATCCGGATAAGTAATTGAGTACAGTTTTCCCAGCGATCAGACTCCTTTCATCGGGAGTGGGATGTGCGCCTGGCTGTACGAAAAAGCGCGGTGGTAGCACCGGTGTATCCGCGGCAATGTGTTTGGGAACCACAACTCCCGAAGAAATATCATCAGCCAGAACCTCAAGCGCCCCCAGGGTCATTGGGATGGCAGCTTTACCCACCGAAAGCAGACCTAAACGGAATCCACCACTCAATAATAATTTTTGAGAGCCGAGTAGTGTGCTCCTGACCACCCGGCGCGGCTCCACTGAATCCAAAGCCGCT
>DAOQTN010000101.1:0-7923 GCA_035340555.1 Anaerolineaceae bacterium
CCTGGACGGTTTCATCCACGTTCATCAAGCCGGCTATTCTCCCAGTACGGCTTTGCGGATATCTTCAGCAATTTTGCCGGTGGCTGTGCCGGGGCCATAGACCGCGGCCACACCCATCGCCAGCAGTTGAGGCACGTCCTCTTCAGGGATGATCCCGCCGAGGAAGACATGCACATCGGTCTGACCGTTGGCCCGCAGCAGTTCAATCACGCGCGGGGTCAGCACCAGATGCGCGCCCGAGAGAATGGACAGACCAACGGCATCCACATCCTCCTGCAGGGCAGCTTCAGCAATCATTTCCGGCGTTTGGCGCAAACCGGTGTAGATGACTTCCATGCCGGCATCGCGCAGCGCCCGTGCCACCACTTTGGCTCCCCGATCATGTCCGTCCAGGCCGGGTTTGGCAACCAACACACGAATTTTTCGATCCATTCAATCACTCCCGTGGGTTATGTTAGGTTCTGCCATAATTATACCGCGTTTGGGTTTTTAGTTATAAAACCATACTGCCAGTTGACCGTTACTGCCATTTGGCCGTTACTATCGGCTGGGGGAAACGACCTGGCTGATACACAGCAAAATTCGGGGGCAACCAGGCAATTTCAGTAGCTTGAAACTTCTCACCACTTGTAGCGTATATATATATGAAATTCTTTGTTCTGGGAGTATCAAAATGGAATCACGACGTTATCGCTCACTTTTCTGGCCGGTCATGATCATCGGTATTGGTGTATTATGGCTGCTGGGCAACATGGAAATCATTCAGCCGGTTTCCCTGGGGGGACTGCTACGATTCTGGCCTGTCCTGCTGATTGTGGCCGGATTGGATATGCTGATTGTGCGGCGCTCGTCCTGGATGGGTGCCCTGATGGGGTTGCTGGTCATTGGTTTTATCGGCTTTGTCCTGATTGCAGGCCCCGGCTTGGGCTGGGTGCAGACGGCCACAACCAAGACAGAGCGTTTTTCTGCGAACATTGATCAGGCCAGTGCGGCAACTGTTGTATTGGATCTGGCGGAGTATCCGTCAGAGATCAATACCCTGTCTGATGATGATCTGCTTTTTGATGCGGAAATTCGCCATCATGGTGTGGTGAGTTTTACCGATACCGGAACAACCCAGCGTGTGTTGCGGCTGGCTTATACCCCGGCACCGGGAACCCTGTTTTCTTTTGGGATGAACGAGGAGTGGCAGATTGGACTGTCCCCCCAGATCCCCCTGGCATTGAATGTGGATGCCGGTTCCGGTCCAGCCACCCTGAATCTGACGGATCTGAATCTGACCCACTTGGGTCTGGATGCCGGTTCTGGTCCATTCACCCTGAGGCTTCCGGCTGCGGCAGATCATTACAACCTGGAGCTGGATGCCGGTTCCGGCCCGGTCGAGATGACGGTGGCGTCAGAAGCGGATATTACCATGACGATCAACTGCGGTTCCGGTCCGTTGACCATCGATCTACCCAACGATGCAGCTGTCCGCTTTGAGGTGCGTGAGGATGGCTCTGGCCCCGTCACAACCCCAAACTGGCTGCCCCAAATCCAGCATGGCGAGGACGATGAAGGGGTCTGGGAAACCACCGGTTATGCCAGCGCAGCCCATCGGGTTTTAATTATCATTGAAGACCAGGGTTCGGGCCCCGTCATCATCAAATAAACTTTGAGATTGGTCTTGTTGCTTTGATCAAAACATTCTGCAGACATTATTGTCTGGGGAATGTTTTGGTTTTAAAACAGATCCGGGTTCTGGATGTCGTTTTTTGCACCCGGCCCTCATTAAATTGACGTTTTTGACAATTTAAGGTATTATCATCTCAAGTTATGCCGTAACGCCGACGGCTGTGATTTAATTGTCTCAAGAAGGAGAATGTTCCATCAGTACTACCACTTTTCGGGTAAATGAAACCATCCGCGTGCCAGAGGTTCGCCTGATTGGTCCGGCGGGTGAAAACATCGGGGTTGTGCCAATTGAACGTGCACTGCGGATTGCCCGCGAGGCTGAACTGGACCTGGTCGAGGTTGCTCCGGGATCCAACCCGCCGGTGTGCCGGGTCATGGACTTTGGGAAATTTCTTTATGAACGTACCAAGAAGGAACGCGAAGCCCGCAAAGCCCAGACCAAGATCGAAGTCAAAGAGATTCGGATGCGGCCCAAGACGAACGAACATCATCGCGGTTTCAAAACCCGGGATGCCCGCCGCTGGCTCTTGGAAGGCATGAAGGTCCGGGTCACTGTCCGTTTCCGGGGTCGCGAAATCGACTATCCGGAACTGGCGCTTGAAGACTTGAAAGAGGTTGCCGCTGAGTTACTTGACGTGGCCACTGTTGAGCAGCCCCCGGCGCTTGAAGGAAAGACCATGAGCATGGTGCTGGCCCCTTCCCGGCCGGGCCACAAGAAATCCGCTGGAGAGGCCCCCCCCCCGCCTCCAGCCGAAGCGTAAACTCTTGAACTTGCGAAGCCAAACAGCTTCGCAAGTTTTTTCCCGGGGTGGCTGAGGGACGAAGCCGGACGCTGGATGTCAGCGGCGCGGGGCGGGGAACTGGGAGCAACAGCCGGGGGCAGCCGCCATGCGGTGACTGGCGCGGCGGGTTGGAAAGATGGCCTGCCCGTCTGCCGGACAACCGGATTTTATGCTACAATCTTTTTGAACGGCTGATTTGTTCAAAAAATTTCAGGAGGTTTTTATGAAAGGCCAAGAAAAAATTCTTGCTCTCTTAAACGATTTGTTGGCGGATGAACTGACCGCCATCAACCAGTACATTGTCCACTCTGAAATGTGCGATGATTGGGGATATGGCAAGCTGCATGACGCCGTTGAACACCGGGCGATAGAGGAAATGAAGCACGCCGAAAAACTGATTGCCCGCATCCTGTTCCTGGAAGGTACCCCCAATGTCAGCAACCTGAGAAAACTGACCATTGGGGCGACAGTGGATGTCCAGTTAAAGAACGACCACGTCTCGGAATCTGGCGCCATCCAGGCATATAACGCCGGCGTCCGTTTGTGCCTTGAACTGGCCGACGGGGGGACCCGCGAACTGCTTGAAGACATCCTGGAAGATGAGGAAGCCCACATCGACTGGCTGGAAACCCAACTCAGCCAGATTGAACAGATGGGCCTGCCGACTTATCTGCTCAGCCAGACCGAGTAGAACCTTCCTTTTTGCTTGAAAGCGCCCTGACCGGGCTGTCTGGTAAAGGCAGTCCGGTTATTCTTTGGGTGTGGCGATCACGCACTGATGCTTGTGGCAGGTGCATTCGGTTCCGCTGTAATATCCCGTCCAATTCAATGGTCCGTATAAACTGTTGCTGCAGCCGGTGAATGGCAAGCCGCTGCCCGACAGACTGACGCAATCTCCTTTGTTCTGGCAGTACAGCGGATCGGAGATGATCTGTGTGGCTGGCCGGATCTTTTTGATGTCCAGGGTCTGGTGATTGATCTGCACCACCACCCGGCTTTCGGTCGGACGGGCATGGCGGAACGAGCAATTTTCGGATACCCAGAAGGTGACCTCCCAGCCGGAGGGCGACTCGGTCGTGGCATATTCCACACACCGGCCGATCCCGTCTTCCGGGGCAAAATCAGGGGTGCTGCAGTCCGGACAGGCGGAATAGGTGGCGATGAAATCAAACACAGCCGGCTCTGACAGGGCAATCACCACCGGGCAGGTGGCTGCATCCGGGCAGATCCTTGACTGGCAGGCTGCTTGGGGAACGGTGCCACAAATCAGGTCCAGCACCGCTTTTTTTTCCACGGCATCGTCATGTTTTTGGGGATCCTTGCTGCTGCAGGCCGCCAGCAGCACTGCCAACAGCAGCAGGATGATCAGCAGATTTGTCTTTTTCATGGGTTTCCTCAGTTGCTTCCAGAAAGAGTATGGCCACAATTTGTGCGAGCTGCGCCTCCTGGGCGAATATCCAGACGGCCACGGCCGACATAATCTAACGCTCATGCTCCGGCCAGAACGTCTGGCGGATGAGCCGGTCACCGCCGCTGGCCATCAGCACGATACCAATGGTGTCAACAAATCCATGCGTGAATATTGCCAGCCACAGGTTAAAACCGCTGAGGACAAAAACCAGCGCCAGCAAGACCCCCGTGATGCCTGTACTGAGGATACCGCTGTGCCCCTGGTAGCCGTGTGCCAGGCCAAATACGGCCGAACTGACACTGATGCTGATGATCATGGCACCCGGCCCGGTGCCGGTCACCCGGGTGATTTCAGTCATCAGAAAACCGCGAAAAATGCCTTCCTCCAGGGCGGCGACCACCACCCAGACCAGCAGGAGTAGTTGGATCACGCTCTTCCAGTTGCTCCTCAGATTGCCCAAGGCACTGTAATCGAGCGGTGAGCCTGTCAGCCGTTCACACAGTGGTTCGACCAGGACGATGGACAATAACTGGAACGTCAACCCCAAGAAAAATCCGAGCAGGATCGTGGTCAACCAGTTTTTTGGCGCTCCAAATCCAATCGCTCCCAGATGTTCCTGCCGCAAAATCAACGTTATGACGATGATGACAGTAGCACCAATGATTCCGATGCCGGGTGCGCGCTTTAATCCGGTGATGATCAACAGCGCCGAGACCAACAGAACCAGGGTAATGGAGATAATAACCGGGGAGATGATCATAATTTATGCTGGAGATCATTGGCCCGGCTTGCGACCGATGTACAGCAGATGCCGGGATGCGCCCACCAGGGAGGGCTCGGCACTAATGGCATACAACAAGTCCAGCCATTTCTGCCGCCGGGAACCTTCGAGGCAATTGTAACTGTCATCATTTGCCGAGATGGCCGGTTCCATCCCGGCCAGGGCCAGGGTTTCAAAGCCCGCACCTTCGTGCAGCGGGATGATTTCCTCAATCCGGGCAAAGTAACCGCGAAATCCACCCCGGGGATAGTCATCTGGCCGGCAGCCGCGCGTCATAAACGAAGCTACTTCAGGGTCATCCACCCAATCCGGGATGTTTTGCATGATATCGCCAAGGACACCGTATCGGCTGATAAACGCCGAAAAAATCACCCCACCCGGACGCAGCCGCGCCCGGGCCTGCTGCAGAGCCAGTTGACGATCGGATTCCAGCATCAAATGATAAAGTGGTCCCATCAGCAGCACCGCGTCATGATCGCTCTCAGTGATGGTGCCGAGATCGCGGGCATCGGCAACCACCAGCCGCACTTGTTTGGCCAAACCGGCCTCTGCCAGGTGCCGGGCACACTGCTCAATCAGTCCCGCTGACATGTCCACCGCGGTCACCCGATATCCCCGACGGGCCAGATCGATTGTGTAACGCCCGGTGGCAGCCCCAATTTCAAGTATTTTGCCCCGGGCCGGCAGGTATCGTTCCAGGTAACGCCAGGTCAGATCCAGCTCCAGCTGATGGCGCTCCAGACGATTTGTTTCATGCTCGGGATCGCTGTTGTAATACTCGACAATATCAGATATATCATCTTTCATGAAACCGGTGCCTCCCCAAAAAACTCCGGGACATCCATCCCGGTCCGGGCCCTCAATGGATAATTTATCCAACCCACCAGGTGGACAACTGAAGAATTGGCTTTTAAGCCACCACCCTGGACAATAAGGGCGCTTATTTCAAGAGCGGCACCTGGCATTTCGGGCAATCCACCTCTTGTTGGGCATACAATATGCCGCATGCGATGCAGATCACCTGATCGTCAGAGGATTTGTCAAACTTTTCCGGGAAATCGTAGCCGGAGTGGTGCCGGACCTGCTCGCCCACGCGATAGTAGTCAAACGCATCCGGGTTATGATGCCACTTTAGGGTTTCAACTTTACCGGTGCTGCGCGCCACTTTCAATATATAGGTGATATGGCTGGTGATGGATCCGTCCGGCTCGGTGGTGGTCGAGTCGGTTTGGTCCTTCGATTGAATTTCGCCGTCCCAAGCCCGCCTGTCCTTGAGGCCCTGTAAAATCCCTACCACGAGGATCACACCCCCGACAAACACCCCCAGGAGTGGATCGATGATAGCCAGCAACGCACCAGCAATGATGGCAATAATGATCACCTTGATGATGTAGCTTTTTGATGATTGTTGTCTGTTTTTATCGTAGGCGGGACTGCTGATGTTTGGTGAATACCCTGACATTTGGCATCTCCTGTAATTTTCAATGGTCAGATTTTTGGTGGATACATAATCATATCATGATCCCAAAAACATATTATCTGGGCTCATTGGGAATTCCGGTTACATCCGCAGATATGGGACACTTTTATCAAGATCGCTTTGCGTGATCGCCATAGAGGGACGGTGTCACTGCAACTCCCAGAGAGCCATTATCTGGTCTCATTGCAGAATCATCTTCAGCCGTCTTGATCTCCGGACTGATTTTGTTGTCTGCAAATTTACCCCCCGGATTTCCTCCCGGGGCATGATTCAACACCTCTGCCTCCGAGGAGATCTGTTGTGGATCGGTTGCCATAAGTTCGGTCAGGGTTGTCTGACGAACCTGGGCGCAATACTTGGCGTTGGTAAGCAAGTGCCGCGGTACCCGAACAGTCCGCTTGGTTTCCATGAACGCTTCCTTCTACCGCACGGAATAACTAAATATTGTACGGCTGACCCGCGGGGGAACAGCGCACATCTTGCCGCACCTGGCAGCCCCCCAACACCAGGGGATTGGTGGGGGGTGGGTGGGGAGTGGTCAATTTGAGTCCAGGTTTTAAATTGGGCCTTACAATATAAATTTTCCGGAAACCCTGCGGCTTCTGGGTATAATAGACCCATCGCGAGATCCATAGCGAGATCCATCGCGAGACCGCCGTCATTGAAATTTTTAGGAGTATTCCATGCGTGTTTTGAATGTGTCCCGTCAGATGGATGAGCTGCTCCAGTCGTTGTATCCGGCTGATCAACCGGGAGCGGCGGTCATTGTAATGAAAGCTGGGCAGACCCTGCTGCGCAAAGGTTACGGCCTGGCGCAGTTGGAACTGGGGGTGTCGGTGGACCCGGCCATGATCTTCCGGATTGGCTCGATTACCAAGCAGTTCACGGCCGTCTGCATCTTGATGTTGTGCGAACAAGGTCGGCTCTCGCTGCAGGACGATATCACCCGCCATCTGCCAGATTATCCCACCGGCGGACGCAATATCACCATTGAACACCTGCTGACGCATACCTCGGGCATCAAAAGCTACACCAGTCTGCCCGAATGGTATCCCCTCTGGCGCAAGGATCTGACCCTGGATGAGCTGATGGCGCTGTTTAAAGACCAGCCCTTTGATTTTGAACCCGGCGAGCGGTTCCAATACAATAATTCGGGTTATATCCTGCTGGGGGCCATCATTGAAAAACTCAGTGGGATGCCCTATGCCCGGTTCCTGCAAACGCAAATCTTTGATCGTCTGGGCATGACCCACACCCTGTACGATGATACGACGCGTTTGATCCCGGGGCGGGCGGCCGGATACTCCAAAGGGCCGGACGAATATATTAATACGCCCTACCTGAGCATGACGCATCCCTATGCGGCTGGCGCATTGATTTCCAATGTAGACGACCTGGCTTGCTGGAATGCTGCCCTGACCGCCAGCGAACTACTGAAGCCGGAGACCCTTGCACTTGCCTTCCAACCCTATCATCTCAATGATGGTTCTGCAACCGGTTATGGCTACGGCTGGAGCATCTGGAACTACGAGGGCAGTACATTCATCGAGCACGGGGGCGGCATCAATGGATTTACCTGCGGTGCCGTGCGGGTTCCAGCGGCGGGCGTTTATGTGGCCTTGTTGACCAACCTGGACGAGGCACCGAACAATCCCAACGTGGTGGCTTTCAAACTGGCCACAATGGCCATTGGCAAACCCTATGCGGACCCGGCCATGATCGATCTGCCGGCCGGGATGCTGGAGGACTATGTCGGTGTGTATGCGGTTAATGAAAAGGAGGTGCGGGTGATCAC
>DAOQTN010000102.1:0-7917 GCA_035340555.1 Anaerolineaceae bacterium
AATGGTGGTGATGGGCAGGAACATTTCTTCCTTCCAAAGGGGGTGCTCATAGGGCAAATCGACCACCAGGGTCGGAGCACAGAAATAACCGCGGGCGTAAGCCCCGTCGGTGAGCACGCGCCCGCCGGTGAGGATCCGGCCGCGGGCACCAAGCTCGGCGGTAAACCGCTGATAATCACCGTAGGAGCTCTTATTCACCACCGGGCCCAGGTAAACCGCGCGGTCGGTGGGATCACCGATGACCAGTTTTTCAGTCAGCCCCTTGAGGCGGGCAACCAGGTCATCATACACCGGGGCCTCAATGTAAACCCGGGAGCAGGCGGAGCACTTCTGGCCCTGCAGGCCAAAGGCGGAGCGCAAAATACCCACCGCCGCCGCCTCCAGATCTGCATGGCGGGTGACAATCGCCGGGTTTTTCCCGCCCAGTTCCAGAATGGTGGGGCGCACCCAGGGACCCTGGGCAAAATCACGGAAGATCTTCATTCCGACCGGCAGGGAGCCGGTGAAGGTGACCCCGGCCACATCCGGATGCTCGATGAGAGCCTGGCCCAGGGTGCTGCCGGGACCGGTGACAAAATTGAACACCCCCGCAGGGACACCGGCGTCCCGCAGGCATTCCGCAATCAGGCGGGCCGTCCAGGGGGTGTCGGTGGCGGGTTTAATGACCACCGTGTTGCCGGCCACCAGCGCCGCACCGGTGGGGCCGCCGGTCAAAGCAGCCGGGAAATTGAAGGGGCTGATCACCAACCAGACCCCGTAAGGGCGCAGCACCGAGGTGTTGGTGGAAAGGTATCCCGTCAGCGGGTCCTGGCCCATTTCAGTTACAAAGCCGTTGGCAGCTTCCATCCGATCACAGGCATACCGGAACAGATCCGCGGTTTCAGCCACGTCCCCCAAAGCTTCCATCCGGTTCTTGCCAACCTCAAGGCTGACCACCACACCCATTTCAAAGATCCGCTGATCCATCAGCGCGGCCGCCTTGCGGATCAGCGCAATCCGCTCCTGCCAGGGGGTGCGGCTCCAACTCGGAAAGGCCCGTTTGGCCGCGGCAATCGCATCGTTGGCATCCTGGGCGGAACCCTTTTGGAAAACGCCCAGCAGGATATCAGTATCGGCAGGCGATCGATCCTCGAATTTCGCCTCGGTCAGGCGCTCCTGCCCATCAATGATCAGGCCGTGTTCCTGTCCCAGGTTGGCTCTGACCCGGGCCAGCGCCTCGTCGTAGCGGGTGTGCAGTTCTTCAGGTGGATTGAACATCGTTCCGTAAGTCAGTTTAAAGGTTTCTGTCATAAAAATCCTCCTTGGGGGAAAAATCAGTGACCCTGCCGGTTGTCCGACAGGGTCAAGTATAGTCCACAAAAGGCGGGAAGTCAAAATAAATCGATTCCGGCACCGGGGTATTGCCCGGTCAGGTGCTCAAGAGACAACCCCAGATGCCCGGCGGCAGCTGTGCTCAAAAGACAACCGCCAGATGTCCGGCGGCAGTCGTGCTCACGCGCCCGAGAGCTGATCAGCCAGGTCCACAAACTGGGCACTGCGCCAGATGGTCTCCGAGCGGATGGGCCAGGCCCCATGCAGTTTTTCCTGCCAGCTGGCCGGAATGCCGGTCAGACCATACCAGGATCCCGCCAAGGCCCCCACCACCGTGGCCGAACTATCGGCATCCGCGCCCAGATTGGCCACCTGCACCACCGCCTCGGCAAAACTGTCCGTGGTCAAAAATCCCCACAAGACGCTTTCCATGGTGTGACGGACCCAGCCGGTGTTGCGCAGCTGCTCGCGCCGGCGGCCGGGCGCAGCCACGATCATCTGGCGCATTTCGGGATCAAGGTCAACCTCCTTTAGGGCGGTATCAAAAGCCGCCTGGCGGTCAGCCCCATGCAACATCTCAAAAATCATTATGTTAATGAAGAGACAGGCCGCCACACATTCGGGGTGCATATGGGTGACCCGGCTCTGCAGGATGGTGTCATCCCAAAGCTGGGCCCGATTGTTCCAGTAGGCCACGGCTGCCGGCCAGCAGCGCATCACCGATCCATTGGCCGCGCTGAGCGGACTGCGTTCCTGGGCCCGTTGGGCGGCCGTCTCCCAGCCCAACCCCTGTTTAACCCCATCCAGGACCATCGAAGTATACAGGCCGCAGTCCTCGGGGCGGCGGCGGTACCATTCAAGAAACCGGCGGGCCAGGTCGGCCGGATCAAGCGGCCGGCGGTTAAGCAGGCTTTCCGCCAGGGCCAGGGAGGTTTCGGTATCGTCAGTGAAAATGCCGGCCGCCAACCGGCCAGGGGTCATCTCACGCACCAGCCGATCCACCGGGGTCGGGGCACCAAATTCCAAGGCCATGCCCAGGGCATCACCGCAGGCGGCCCCCACAGCTATTCCTCGCAAGCGATCTCTGGTTGTTTCATCCATAGCGTGAACCTGTCTTTATTATGCCTGAACCTGGTCAAAAAGTCCACTCTTAAACGCCGGGAGTTGTCGCGGCGGCCACCAACTGCTGGTAAAACACCTGCATTTGTGCCCGGGAATACTGCAGTTCGGCGCGGCGGGTGACCAGATCCAGGTTGATCTCCGCGGCACGTTTGCGCAGTGGCGGGTTGTTCAGCGCCAGCACCAATGCCTCGGCCAGCGACTGGGGATTGTCGGGATCCACCAGCAGGCCGTTCACGCCGGGAGTGATCCACTCCCGCAGGGCGGCGACATCTCCGGCAACCGGCAGACAGCCGCAGGCCATGGCTTCAATCAGCGTGTTGGGGGTGCCGTCATGGCTGGTCAGGGAGACCGTGGCCATGGCGCGCAGAAACAGACCCCACAGTTGGGCTTGGGGCAGTACCGGCAGCAAATGGACCCGGTCATCCAGTTTCAGGCTGGACATCCAGCGCAGGGCTTCCGGTTGACCAGCCATGCCGGGACAAAGAAAATGCGCCGAGGGCCAGCGCTGCAGCACCAGTGGAATGGCCTGGAAAAAAGTGTCCGCCCGGGCATAGGCCCGGATTCCCCGGGGATTGATGATCAACGGGGCCTCGGGAGGAAAATCGAAGGCCGCAGCCGCTTGGCCCAATTCCGCCAGGACGCGAATTTCAGCCAGATCCACCCCGCCGCCGCCAGGAATCACCCGGGCCGGACGCGCCGGGTCAAAGCCCCACTGCTGCGCCAGGTGGAGGTCACGCTGGGCATCCGCCAGCAGGCCGTCGGCCCGCCGCAACGTCTGCCGCGTCAGGCGGCCCAGCAAGGCCGACTCGGGGGCATGCAGGGTCAGGTCATTGCCCCAAACCGAAACCACAAAAGGGAGTCCTGCCGGCGTCAGGCTGGCCAGCATGCCCTCATAAGGAATGCGCAGCGCATGCACCAGATCCGGCTGCAGTGCGGCCGCCAGGCGGGCAAAGCGCCGCCTGGATCCCAACAGGAGGAGCGGCCCCAGCAGGGAGCGGCCGGCCTGAAAGACCGGGCGGAAGCGCCCCACCACCTGCCTGAAGCCGGAACGCCGGCCGCCCTGGCCACCGCCGGCCATGCCGCCAAAAGCCACCGGCATGACGATCAGATCCGTCACCCCGGGCAGCGCACTGCAGGGATAGGTGGACACCAGGCTGACCCGGTGCCCCAGAGAAAGCTCACCGGTGATCCAATTGCGGGCAATCGGACTGCGTCCATCGGCAACAATCAATAGATGCATTTTCGCCTCCCAAACGGACTCAACGCGGGGCTGGTCCTGGCAATGGGTTCAACACAGGGCGTCAGGGCGGGCATTGGCACGCCGCGACCGGCAGCCGAAGGCTCTAAATAAATTAAGCGCCCGGTGGAGGCCATCAGGGCGGGCATTGGCACGCCGCGGCCCGCAGCCGAAGGCTCTAAATAGAGTAAGCGCCCGGTGGGGAGCGTCAGGGCGTGCATTGGCGCTGCTCCAGGACAAAATGGACGGCCTGTTCAAATCCCGCCACCATCTGCTCGAGGTTGATTTCAGTGGCCACAATCCGGTAGGATTCCGCCCCCATCCGGCGCAGCCGGGCGGGCGCACCCAAGGCCCCGGCCAGGGTGCTCGTCAGGGCCGCCAGATCCCCCGGCTGGACCCGCCAGCCATTTTCCGGGCGCACCAGATCATCCTGGGTGCCATCCCCTTCAGCCGCAATCACCGGCAGGCCAAAAGTCATGGCCTCCTGCACGGCCAACCCGCCCGTCCCCGGCAGCACCAGGAGATCCGCGGCGGCAAAGACCGGGGCCAACTCCGCCCCATGACGGGCCCCCAGGAATTCAGCCGCCGGGTAAAGTTCAGCGGCCAGCTGCCCCAGTTCGGCCCGGGCCGGGCCATCCCCCACAATGCGCAGGTGCGGTTTGAGGTCTGCCGGCAGCGCCGCACAGGCCCGCAGCAGCAGATCGATGCGCTTGCGCGGCTGCAGGCGTCCCACAAACAGGACAGTCAGGGGTCCGGTGGGGTTCGCCCGGTCAGGCAGCGGGTGGGTCGGGCGCGGCATCACCGCGTTGGGCGCGACAAAAATCCGGTCCGCCGCCAGGCCCAGGGCGGCATATTGAGTCCGGCCAGCACGACTATACGAAATCACGGCGTCAAACTGGGCCAAAAACTGACGCCGCAGCCAGCGGCGCAGTCCACCACCCAACTGCGGTGAGCCCAGCCCCCAGCCAATCACCCCGCGGCCGCGCCGGTGCATCCAGCGGACCGCCGCCGGACTGCTGAGATAGCGTGGGTTGGCCTCCAGGATTAACACCCCGGGCTGCCAATTTGCCAGCCAGACCAGCAGCCCCTGCTGCAGACAGAGGTAGGCCGGGCCGTTGAACAGATGTCGGTTCTGCGCCCGGTTGAGTCGGGCCAGCTGCATGCCGTTGGCCGCGGCGATCATCTCGCGGGCCCGGGGTTGGCCGGCAAAAACCCCCAGGCCTTCCGGACACACCGCCGCCAGCGCGTCGAAAAAAGCCGTTCGGTAGGTCGGCAGCACGCGCTGAACAACACCCAGCCGCACCGGAATGGTCATAACACCAGCACCTGAGCCCGGGAGCCGCCCGGGCCCTTCTCCACTTCAATGCGGGCCGGGAAGGCGTCCTTAAGTTCCTCCAGATGGGTAATCACCAGGATGCAGGCGAAATCATCCCGCACCAGGTTGATCGCCTGCACCAGGCGGGTCCGGCCGGCGGTATCCTGGCTGCCAAAACCCTCATCGATCACCAGCAGCTGCAGCCGCGATCCAGCCCGTTGGGCCAGCACCCGGGAGAGGGCCAACCGGATGGCAAAATTCACCCGAAAAGCCTCACCACCCGAGAACAGTTCATACTCCCGGGCGGCACCGGTCTCGTCGCGGATCAAAATGTCGAGGGTTTCCTTCTTATCCTCACGCCGGGCATCCCGGAAATCCCGCTGGGTGTGAAATTCAACCGTCATGGTCCCGCCGCTCAATTGTTCCAGGATGCGGTTGGCCTGTTCCTGCAGTTCAGGCAGGGCGTTTTCGATCAGGCGGGCCGGCAGCCCATCCTTGCCAAAGGTCCGTTCCAGTTTTCGCAGCAGTTCCACCTGGCGGGCCTGGGATTCACGATCTTCGGTTTTGGCCAGCTTGCGTTCCCGCAGTACGGCCAGCACTTCCACCGCCTGGCGGGCGCCGCCGACTTGCATGCGGAGTTGATTTTCCTGCTCCTGCAATCGAAAAAAGGCCGCCTCAACATCATCAAGATCCGGCATTCCCGCCATGTCCCGCTCCAGCCGCGCGGCGGCTGTCTGGTGGGCCTCGGCCTGGGCTTCCGCCTCGGCGCGTCCGGCCGCCAACTGCTGCTGCAAACCCGCAATTTCCCGCTCCAGTGGTCCCAGGGCCGCCTGGGCCGCGGCCAGTTCCCGCGCCTGCACCTGGCTGGTGCGCCCGGCCTGCTCGGCCTGGCGAACGGCGTCATGCGCGGCGGCGTCATAACCCAAGGTTTTCAGTTCGGCATCCACCCGGGCCAGTTCGGCCCGCTCCGCCGGAGCAAAACTTTCCTCCGCCAGCAGCTGATCAACCTCCTGCAATCGCACCGCCCCCCCCTGCTCCCAGGCGGCCAGGGCGGCGGTCAGTTGTTGGTGACTGGATTCCAATTGGGCGCGTTGTTTGTCCAGCCGGACGGCCTCGGTCTCCAACTGCCGCAGTGCCGCCAATTCTGCTTCAAGGACGCGCTGATCCTCCTGGGCGCGGCGGCCGTCCGCGGTGTTCTGGCGGTAACGGGTCCCCATTTCCGCCCCCCCGGCTTCGAGGTCCGCAATCAGCTGCGCACGCTCAGCCGGTCCCAACGGCTGGCCGCAAAGCGGACAGTCCGCACCGCTGGCCGCCTTGAGGCGATCAATGCGTTCCTTCAACTGGTCCATTTCGGATTTCAAGCTGCGGTTTTCCGCCTGGGCATCTGCCTGTCCCTGGATCAGCAGACGGAGTTTCTCCTCCAAGGTCCCCCGTCCGGCGAGTCGCGCCTGGTGGTCAGCCAGCCGGATGTCCAGGGCCGCCAGTTGGGCTGCCAGCTGCGGTAGTTGAGCCCCCAGTTCGGCCGCATCGGCCTGTTGCCGGCGCAGAGACCGCCGCTCCTCATCCAGCCGGGAACGTTCCGCCGCAATCACCAGCCGCGGCGCACCGCGGCGCTGTTCTATCTGGTGGAAACTGGCGGCCAGGCCGTCCCAGCGTTCCAGTTCAGTCCGGGCAGCCTGCCAGGTCTGTTCCGCCGCGTGAATTTCAGCCGCCTGGGCCAGCTGCTGCTGGTGGCGGGTCTGCTCGACCAGCCGGTCATCCAGTTGCCGGCTGATGGCCGCCACACGCTGCCCGGCCGCGGCGGCCTGCCCGGCCAGCAGGTCCACCAGGCGGCGCTGTTCGGCCAGCGAAGCAGCCCGGAGGCGCAGTTGTTCCAGAATGGTCTGCTGGCTCTGCCGGGAAGCCGTCAGTTGTTCCAATTGGGATTCAAGGGCCTGCAGCCGGCTGCGGCGGTCCGCTTCCTGAGCCAGTTCAGCCTCAATCTCCTGCAGTTGGGCGTCCAGGCCAGCCAGGTCCGCTTCAGCGTGACGGCGGCGGAGTTGGGCCTGTTCGCGATAACGCTCCCAAATATCCAGTCCCAATATACTCCCCAAAATCTGCTTTCGTTCCGCCGGCCGCTGCTGGGCAAATTGATCAGCCCGTCCCTGCAGGAAGAACGAGGCGTTGGTGAAGGTTTCATAATCCAGGCGCAGGACGTCCTGAATGCGCTGCTCCGTCAGGCGCAGTGTGGCCTCGGTGAGCACCCGCGGGGTGCCCTCGGGTGTCAGGATGCGCAGTTCCAGTTGGGTGGTCTTGTCCCGTTTTTTGGTGCGCATCACCTGGTAATCACTGCCCTCGTAATGAAAGTCAAATTGGACCCGCGCCAGACTGGAACCGGAATTAATCAATTCATCATCCCGGGCCCGGGCCTTGCCAAACAGGGCCCAGGTGATGGCGTCCAGCAGCGAGGATTTGCCTGCCCCGTTGGCGCCTGAAATACAGGCCAGTTTAAAACGGGTGAAATCGACCGCCACCGGATCGCGATAAGAGAGAAACCCCTCAATGGTGAGCTTGATCGGAATCATCGGCTATTTCAATTTCTCCACCGGTGCATTCCCGGCCGGGGCCACCAAAATCTTGTCCACCCGGCGCCCATCCATGTCCATCACTTCAAAACGCAGATTCTGCCATTCGAAGTGATCCCCCGATACCGGAATGGTGCCCAGCTGGCTCATCACAAAACCACCCAGAGTCTGGTAACCCAGCCGGTCTTCATCCGGCAGTTCATCCAGATCAAGCAGTTCCTTGAAGTCATCCACCTGCATCAGCCCGTCCAGCAGCCAGGACCCATCCTCCCGGCGGATCGCCTCGGGTTCAGCCGTGTCACCCGGCTGGGGAATGGCGCCCACAATGGCCTTGAGGATGTCATACAGGGTGACTATGCCCAGCAACC
>DAOQTN010000103.1:0-7890 GCA_035340555.1 Anaerolineaceae bacterium
ACTGCTTGGCCGCCTCTTCCACGATTCGGGCTGGTGAGAGCTGATTTTCGGGCTGGTTTTCGGGCCGGTTTTCCCATCCGGATTGCCCCCAATGGCGCTATAATCATCATATCCGAGACCATTCCGTCTCCGGGTTTCCGCACCCGAAATATACCGACAAAGGAGATACCTGATGGGCGACAAAGGCGGCAAGAAGGACAAAGAAAAGGCCAAAAAGCAAAAACAGGATCAAACCCAGAAGAAACAGGAGCAGCAGAAGAACAAGCAGCCAAGCAAGAAGCCGGCCTAGCTGCGGTCGCGGCACTGGCACCCATTCCGGACAGGATGGCGTGACGGAGCCTGGATCAATCAATGTTGCTGGAGGAATTCTTCCAGGGGTATGCAGCCTCCCTGTTGATTTTCAATGAGTTGTGCTGCATATTGGACCGGATTGGTCCGACCCGGATGCGCATCTCAAAAAGCCAGGTGGCTTTCTGGCGGCGCCGCGTGGTTGTCCGGGCCTGGATCCCAGGCCGGTATTTGCGGGGGCATCCTGCCCCGCTTGTTTTGACGCTGGCTTTTCGTCAGAAAAACCCCTCCCTGCGCTGGAAGGAAATTGTTCACCCGGCGCCGGGCTGGTTTGTTCACCACCTGGAGCTGTGGACGCCTGCTGATCTGGATGCCGAGGTGACCGGTTGGCTGTACCAGGCCTGGCAGCAGGCCGGCTGAAGAATGTCTGGAGGACCAAAAGCGAGACGCCGGACGCGTCTCGCTTTTGGTTACCGGGATGGGGATCCGACATCGGATCCGATGGTGGGATTCGTTATCCAGCTGTCCGATATTACTGGCGGATGTCAAATGACAAATCGTCCCCCCCGACGACAATCAATGTGTCGGTTCCGGTCAGGGTCACCAGATGCAGTTCCCGGCTGCCGGAAGCCACCCGGATGAATATCAGCTGATCAGTGCCCACCCAACGCACGGATTCGGACTGTACATCGCCGGCCAGAACCAGGGGCGCACTGCCCGGAGCGGCAACATACAGAGTGCTGCCACCATCCCCATCAGTCTGGGTCAAAAAGTAATGCCCCGAGTCTGCCGCCCAGCGATTGGGCCCCAGTTCCCCCCCCATGAGGGTTTGGGTTAATGGTGGAATCACAGTTCCCAAATTAACCTGAGTCAGCCCGGGTTCATTCCCGGTTCCATGCAGGTAGTAATTTAATGAAGGTGCCACCGAAAGATAGGGACCAAGAAAAATGGGGGACAGGTGAACCTCGGCCGCGGCATAGGGGGCAGCCCGCAACGGCACCACCCACAGCGTCCCGCTGACGGTTTCCACGCCCAACGATTCCTGGGGGGGAATGATGACGCCCAAAGACTCACTGTCGTTTGACCACACCGGGGTGGGGATGTAGGCCCATTCGCTGTAGGTATAAATAAAGGGATAGGAGAGCAGCATGCGCTGCAATCCGGTGGCCAGCTCAATCACCCGAATATCAGTCGCGGTGGTGACCGCCAACTTTTGCCCATCGGGAGAGGCCAGCACATTGCCGCCTTGCCCGGCCGGCACGAAGGTGCCTCGCTCACCGGTGAGGGTGTCAATGACCTGAAAATCCATATTGCGCGGCACACCGATTTCAACCACGAATTGAGTCTCGTACCCGATGCGCTGGCTGTCCGGCAGCCACCAGAAGTCATACAACGAAAGCGATTTTTCGGTGTCCAGGCTGGCAATGTCTTCCGCAGACAACAGCATCCGGTTGCCGGTCCCATCGCTGTTGATCAGCCAGAGTTCCTTGTTAAACTCGGTCATCCACCGGCTGTAGGCAACTTTTAGTCCATCCGGGGACAGGCGGGCCTGGGCTGCCCCTCCATCGCTGGTCAGCTGCACCGCTCCACCGCCGGCGCGCCACAGCCACAGATTGCCGGTCTGGACAAAAACCACCTGCAGTTCACCTGCTGCTGCCGGGATGGGGGTGTCCAGGGGTGCCGGCGTTTCGGTTGCCCGCGGTTCGACCGGGGTGGCGGCTGCAAGGTCGGCCGCGGTGGGGGTGGCATCGCTGAACAGACTCTCCACCGTGGCGGCCACATTGGTTTCGATGACATCCCCCGGCGGCGGGGTGGGAATGGCCGGCAGGCCGCAGGCCAGGGTTGCCAGCAACAGGACGATCAATGACATGGTCAATCGGAATTTTTTGAACATCTCCAGTTTCTCCTTTGATGGGCTCAGGTTTTGATTATATCCAATGATTGACCAAACGAGTGCGCCAAAAACCCGCCGCTAAAGCGGAGTGGTTTCCGCCGCCAATAATAATGATGAATGACCGGGCGGAAGCCGGGGGCTGTTTAGGGTCTCAAATTTGATGTTCTGTTTTGGCTTCAGTCGTTGACAAAAAAGAACGTTGGCACTAATATCCAGTGATGCTATTATGCATGGATGCCTGTTCATTTGGCGTCTCGGAGCACACCGCCTGGCGCTGTTTCAAGTCCAGAAAGCATGATCGCTTTCAGGCGGATGCCGGCATCCGCCTGGCGGCCGCACTTGTGGTTGATGTCAGGCCTGCTGCCAGACACCAGAAAACCAGCATTTATACCCTGGTTTAACACCCGGATCGGGGTTATCTGATAAAAAAGCAACCCCACTCAAATCAATTCCAATTCAGGAGGCTCTTTTGAAAATCTACGATGTTACCCTCACGATCACCCCTGAGCTGCCGGTCTGGCCGGGTGATCCCCAGGTTGATCTCCACCGGGTCAGCAAAATGGAAGCCGGCGATATCTGCAACATCTCCCATCTGACCCTGGGGGTGCACACCGGCACCCATGTGGATGCGCCTTATCATTTTCTGCCCGGCGGCGGTCGGGTGGATGGATTGCCCCTGGATGCCCTGATTGGTCCGGCCCTGGTCATGGAAGTTCCGGAAACGTGTTCCGCCATCGGGGCGGCTGAACTGCAGGCGGCCGGCCTGCCGGGCCGGGTTGAGCGGGTGCTCTTTAAGTCCCGCAATTCCGCCCTTTGGGCGCGCGAGAAGGAATTCTACCAGGATTTTGTGGCCATCCTGCCGGATGCGGCCGAAGTACTGGTTGCCGCCGGTGTCCGCCTGGTGGGGATGGACTACCTTTCGGTGGCTCCATTCAACAATGCCGTCCGTACCCACGAGATCCTGCTTGGGGCAGGGGTGGTGCTGTTGGAGGGACTTAACCTGGCCTCGGTTCCGGCTGGACTCTATGACCTTTACTGTCTGCCGCTCAAGCTGGGTGGAGCGGATGGCGCCCCTGCCAGAACAGTGCTTATTGGGGCGTGATCAGCGTATAGCCGCCGTCCAGGACAATCACCTGGCCGCAGATGAGTGCGGCTGCGGGTGAACATAAAAACGAAACCACATCTGCCACATCGTCGGGAGTCACCAGTCGACCGGCAGGTGTGTTTTTGATGGCGCGTTCGATGACTGCCGGATCACCCAGGGCGGCAAAATGCTGCAGCGCATCGGTCAGGACCAACCCCGGCGCCACGGCATTGACCCGGATATTTGCCGGGGCCAGTTCAACGGCCAGATACCGCGTCAGTGCTTCCAGGGCCGCCTTGCTGGCGCCTACAGCCACATAATCCGGCAGCACCCGGCTTGAACCTGGGCTGGAAATGGCCACCATCTGGCCGCCGCCGCGCCGCTGCATCAGCGGGACCGCCTGCTGGGCGGCAAACAGGAATGCCCGGGCGTTGACATTCATGGTGTAGTCCCACCCAAGCATTTTTGTCTCCAGCGCCGGCCGGTTGAAGCCGCTGGCGGCATTGCTGACAAAAATATCCAATCCCTCAAATTCGTCCGTAATGGTGCCAAACAACCGCTCAATATCCTCAAGTTTGGCCAGGTTGACCTGAACCACCCGGACCCGCCGGCCCAGGTCTTCAATTTCCCGGGCCACCTGCTCAGCCGGACCCCGGTTGCGGACAAAAGTGATCACCAGATCCGCCCCTTCCCGGGCCAGACGCCGGGCGATGGCCCGGCCAATGCCGCGGCTGGATCCTGTCACCAATCCGATTTTATGCTCAAATGGCAGCATGGTTGTCACTCCCTGATGGTTTTACTCTTTAACAGTCCGGCAATTGATCGGATGCAGTCTGACCGGGAGGGCGGTCCCGGTGGCTTCGATTTGCTGCAGCTGTCGCAGCACATCGGTGGCCGCACGGCGCAAACCGGCGACATCCACCCCCTGGCAGTCCGCGGGGAATTGGCGCAGCCAGCCTTCCGCCCGTTCCAGCAGCCGGATGGCCCCCCGAAGGTTGCCGCGTTGGAAATGGTAATAGGCCACACCGACCTGCAGGATGCCCCGGTACAACTCCCGAATGGGACGCGGCTCCTCACGCCAGGCCAGTTCCAGCCATTCATGGGCGGCAAAATATTCGCCCCGGTTGAAGTGCTCAATCCCGCGCCGGGCCAATTGGGGCAATTCTTCGCCGCAGCCGGGGTCCGGGTCGGGGGTGAAAAATTGATCGACCATCACACCTCGCCAATTACATTCCTCTTGTCTCGCTGACATTGTACGATAATCTGTCGATTTTGTGATAGGATTCAAGCAGCCATTGGCCGGGAGGCTTGGGCCGCCCATCTCATAATCAGATTAACCGAGGAAACGATGATTGACCTGCCTGATGATCAAATTCTCCCCCTCTCTCTTGAGCATAATTTCTGGACCTGGTCGGCTCAGGGGAAAGTCAGCCCCATCCCGGTCAAACGCTCCCAGGGTGTTTATTTTTGGGACGTGAATGACAAACGCTACCTGGATTTTAACTCAATGGTCATGTGCGTCAATATTGGGCACGGCGATCAGCGGGTGATCCAGGCCATCATCCAGCAGGCCCAGGAACTGCCCTTTGCCGGTCCGGGCATGGCCACCCGGCCCCGGGCCCGCCTCGGCCAGCTCCTGGCTGAAATCACCCCCCCGGGACTGACCCGTTTCCTGTATACTCTCGGCGGTGCGGATGCCAATGAGAATGCCATCAAGCTGGCCCGTTCCTATACGGGCCGTTCCAAGATCCTGACCCGCTACCGCTCTTATCACGGGGCGACCTATGGCGCCATTGCTGCCACCGGTGACCCGCGCCGCGCGGTTTGGGAACCGGCGGTGATGCCTGGCGTGGTTCATTTCCTTGATCCCTACCGTTATCGTTCCACCTTCCACCGCACCAATCCCAATATTTCTGACGAGGAGTTTACCCGCGATTATCTTAACCATCTTGAAGAGATCATCACCTATGAACGTCCCGAGACGATTGCCGCGGTGATGATTGAATCGGTGACCGGCACCAACGGCATCATCATCCCCCCGCCCGGTTACATGCAGGGATTGCGGGAATTGTGCAACAAATATGATATTCTCCTGATCTGCGATGAGGTGATGAGCGGTTTTGGCCGGACCGGCCGCTGGTTTGCCGTCAACCACTGGGATGTCAATCCGGACATCATGACCATGGCCAAGGGGTTGACGTCCGGCTATGCCCCTCTGGGCGCAGTGGCCATGCGCCAGGAAATTGCCGACACTTTCAAGGACCGGGTTTATGAAGGGGGCCTGACCTATAACGGTCATCCAATCTCCCTGGCCGCCGCCATTGCGGTGATTGAAGCCATGCAGCAGGATCACATGGTGGAACATGCCCAACAGATGGGCGAGGTGCTGTCCGATATGCTGCAGGAACTGGTGGACCGGCATCCTTCCGTTGGTGAGGTGCGCTCAATTGGTCTGTTTGGCATTCTGGAGATTGTTCGCAACCGCCAGACCCGGGAACCCATGGCGCCTTTTGGCGGCTCCAGCCCGGAAATGAATGCCTTTAAGAAATACATGTCCGATCATGGGGTTTTCCTCTACACCCACTGGCATACTGTTTTGATTATTCCGCCGCTGATCATCACCCCCGAGGAACTGGCGGAAGGTTTTGCCATCCTTGAAAAGGCGCTGGAAATTACCGATGCTGCGGTCAAGTCCTGATGTGGAGAGCCCATGGAATTTAACCTGACCCCCCAAGCGCAAGCGAGTCCATCTGTTGGTCCTCAATTTGAAAAAGTGTTGATTTTAGGGGCTGGTCCGGCCGGCCTGGCGGCTGCGCTGTATGCGGCGCGCGCTGAATTAGCTCCCCTGGTGCTGACCGGTCTCTCCATTGGTGGACAGGCTGCGACCACCCACCTGATTGAGAATTACCCCGGTTTTCCGACAGGAATTGGCGGGGCCGAATTGGGCGAACAGTTCCGCCTGCAGGCGGAACGCTTTGGGGCCCGCTTTGACTTTGATTCGGCTGTCCGGGTCGACCTCTCCAGCCGTCCATTTGGCGTTTTTACCTACGATCGGGAATTTCGCGCTGAGACCCTCATCCTGGCCATGGGGGCCTCGCCCAATCATCTCAATATCCCAGGCGAAAAGGAACTGACCGGCCGGGGCGTTTCCTACTGCGGCACATGCGACGGCTGGTTCTTCAAAGGCAAACGGGTCGCGGTGGTGGGCGGGGGTGATTCCGCCCTGGAGGAGGCTATCTTCCTCACCCGTTATGCCGAAAGTGTGACCATCATCCACCGCCGTGACACCTTGCGCGGTGGCGCTATTCTCCAAAATCGGGCCCGGGAGAATCCCAAAATCAGCTTTATTTGGGATACACTCGTCACTGCCGCGGAAGGGACGGGCGCACTTTCAAACCTTAAGCTGCACAATGTTAAAACCGGTTCCGAGAGCGACTTTGCCACAGACGGTCTCTTTATATTTATAGGCAATACTCCCAATACGGATATTTTCCGCGACCAGCTGGCGCTGGATGACAAGGGGTATGTGGTTACCAATGCGCACATGGAAACGGGCTGTCCCGGCGTCTTTGCTGCCGGGGAAGTAACTGATTCCGTCTTCCGCCAGGTGATCACCTCGGCGGGTATGGGGGCGGCGGCGGCAATCCAGGCGATTCGTTTCCTGGAAGAACATGAGCGTTGATCCTCCCGACTGCGGAACCCGAGCGTTGATCCTCCCGATTGCAGAACACGAGGGTTGCTCCTTCTGACCAATCCATCACAAAAAGCCGGGGCTTGAACCCCGGCTTTTTGATTTTCACCTTGTGATGTTTTAATCCCGGTAAAGGGTCTGGCCCGGCAGTTTAGGGGCTGGGCGTGGTCACGCCAGTGCTCCACCAGACAAACACCCGGGGTGTGCTGACCGCGCCGGCGGCCGTATAGACAGGCTGGTCATCCTGGGTGGTGTCGGTTTGACGGACAATGGTGACATGCCACCGCATGATGTGCGGCTGACTGTCGGTTGGGCGGAAGTTGGCCGGCACAATGAATTTGGTGTCGGTAACATATTCCACCAGCCGGCGGTCTCCGCTGGTCACGTCTTCAATTGTGACCGCGTAGGCCTCATTTTGCAGCAAAGTGCTGACTGCGGCCCATTGCAACGTGATCACATCATTGGCGTTCATGAAGGCCGAGCCATCTGCCGGCAGCAGCAGGCTGACGGGCGGGTAGGGCGGCGGCGGGGTGGGCGTGGGGGTGGGGCCGGGGGTTGGCAGTCGTTCACACAGAGGAATGTCCAGCTTTTGCCCTTCCCAGACAGAGTCACTGGGCAGGCCGTTGTAATCCTTGATGGACTGGATGGAGACATTGTACATGTCGGCAATGCCGCTTAAGGTATCATTGGCCGTGACCGTGTAGGAAACTTTCTGACAGGCGGCATCGGTTGCTTCGAGGCTGCTGAGGGTTGCAGTCGGCGGCGGGGTCCAGGTCGGGGTGGGCTGGGGAATCCGCAGGGTTTGACCTGGTACCAGGGTTGTACAGTTGGAATCCAGGTTGTTGGCCACAATGATGCTGCCGATGGACACGTTGAATGTCAGCGCGATGGTGCCGCAGTTGTCGCCGGCTTTGACCACGTATTCGATGGGCG
>DAOQTN010000104.1:0-7860 GCA_035340555.1 Anaerolineaceae bacterium
CGCATGGTCGCTGTCGGTGCCAAGCCCGATACCGAGCGCCTGGCCATTGCCCGCGGCGAGGTGCACCTGCAGCCGGATACAGTTGCCCTGATCCGCCAGGGCCTGATGAAAAAGGGGGATGTGCTCACCGTGGCTCAAATCGCCGGCATTCAGGCGGCCAAACGTACTGCCGACCTTATCCCCCTATGCCATCCCATCCCTATTCATCAGGTGGCTGTGGAGCTTGAATTGGATGATTCGCTTCCCGGGGTGGTGATCACCGCCACAGTCCGTACTATCGGTAAAACCGGGGTTGAAATGGAGGCCCTGACGGCGGTGGCAGTGGCCGCGCTGACCGTCTATGACATGGTCAAGGCGGTTGAAAAAACCGGTCGGATTCAGAATATCCGGCTCCTGGAGAAACACGGTGGCCTGAGCGGAGATGTGATCCATGACTGATCAGCCTTTCACGATCCTGTTTTTTGCCCACTTCAAGGAACTGGCCGGAGCTCCGCAGGTGGTGGTCCGGCTGAGCGAAAATGCCACGGTTGCCGATCTGAAGGCGACCCTTGAAGCCTCCATTCCCACCCTGGCCAACGCCCTTCCCACAGCGGTGGTTGCAGTCAATCAGGAATTTGGCTTTGACGAGGATGTCATTCCTCCGGGGGCTGAAATAGCCATCTTTCCGCCCGTCAGCGGCGGTTCGGGGGCAGCCATTCAGGTCCGGATCACCCCCGACCCGCTGGATCTCAACCAGCTGACCGCCGACCATGTGGATGCCGAAACCGGTGCGGCGTGTCTCTTTGTGGGGGTGGTGCGCGGTGAAACCCAGCGCGGCGCGGCCCACATCACCGCTTCGCTGGAATATGAAGCTTACACCACCATGGCCGAAGCCAAGCTCCATCAGATCGGCGTCGAAATTCAATCCCGCTGGCCCCAGGTGCGACAGGTGGTCTTGGTCCAGCGGATTGGCCTGCTGCACCCCGGCACACCCTCGGTGGCGGTGATTTGCACTGCCGCCCATCGGGATGAAGGCGTCTTTGAGGCGGCCCGCTACGGCATTGACCGCCTGAAAGAAATTGTCCCCATCTGGAAAAGGGAAATCGGCCCGGATGGCACCGCCTGGGTGGATGGCGATTACCAGCCCCAACCCGGAGATTAGCCCATGCCCACCATTTGCTGCACCCTTTGCCAGACCCCCTATCCGGACCAAGGCTTGCCTTTTCGCTGCCCGGCGTGCGGTGGTGTTTTTGACTTTGACGGCCCTCCGCAGGTTGACCTGTCCAAAATCGAGCCGTCCCTGCCGGGGTTGTGGCGTTACCGCCACAGCTTTGATCTTCCCGCCGGCGCCGCCCCCGTCAGCCTGGGCGAAGGCGGCACCCCTCTGCTTTGGCAGGGGGTCCATGGGCAGACGGTTGGACTGAAGCTTGAATCGCTCAACCCGACCGGCTCATACAAAGACCGCGGCAGTGCCGTACTCCTCAGCCAGTTGCTCGCCCGCGGCGCCCGGCGGGCAGTGGAGGATTCCTCCGGCAATGCCGGCGCCTCGTTCGCCGCCTATGCCGCCCAGGCTGGGCTGCCGGCGCGGGTCTATGCCCCGGAATCTGCTTCCGGTCCCAAACGGGACCAGATCGAACAATACGGCGCTGAACTGATTGCCGTGCCCGGGCCGCGCTCGGCCGCCGCCCAGGCGGTCCTGCTGGAGGCAGAACAGGGCGTGCCGTATGCCAGTCATGCCTATCTCCCCTTCGGCCTGGCCGGGATTGCCACAATTGCCTATGAACTGTGGGAGGAGTTGGGGCGGACCGCCCCGGGGACGGTGATTGCCCCGGTGGGGCACGGCGGCCTGCTGTTGGGAGTGGTGCGGGGATTTGCAGCACTGCTTCGGGCTGGCTTGATTGCCCAGCTGCCGTACTATGTCGGGGTCCAGGCGGCGGCTTGCGCACCGCTGGTCCTCGCGGCCCGGCAGGGCGCGGCCGCGCTGGAGAATGCTCCCGAGGGCCCCACCATCGCCGAGGGGGTTCGTGTCCGCTGTCCGGTGCGCGGGGCAGCCCTGCTGGCTGAAATCCCACCTCAGCAAGGCTGTTTTATGGGTGTGGCCGAGGAGCGCATCCTGCCAGCCTTTCAGGAACTGGCCTGGCGGGGTATTTATGTTGAGCCCACCGCAGCATTGGGCTGGGCGGCCCTGACGGCTGATCTGGAAAAACTGCCCGCCCCAATTATTGTGATTTTGACCGGTTTGGGGTTAAAATACAGACCCCGGTGACACCAGTTCACAGCAAGATTGATTCACGGGAAAAACCGATTCACGGGAAGATTGGTTCACGGGAAAATAAGCTACTGGTAAGATTGGTACGAAGTACGATCCGTTCAAAAGTAAAATCAGTTCAATTGAACTCATGGAACGCAAGCCCCCTGACCACCCGGTGAGGTGGCTGCCGCTCCCGGAGTTCGTGGAGGAAAAATCATGGAACGTCCGGAATCCGAGGGCGAGCACGAATCGCCCCTGTCGTTCGCCCAGCGTGTGGGGTTGCAGTTTTCCGATGGGCTGCTGTTGAGTCGGGCGCTGACCCACCGCTCCTACCTTAACGAGCACCCCGAGGCGTTGGAGGACAACGAACGCCTGGAATTTTTGGGGGATGCGGTGCTGGATTTCATGGTGGGGGCCTGGCTGTACAATGAATATCCCGAGATGCCTGAAGGGGACCTGACCCGGATGCGCTCTGCTCTGGTTTACACCGAGCAGCTGGCGGTTTTTGCCCGGGAGCTTGACCTGGGATTGGCGCTGCGGCTGGGGCGCGGCGAAATGCAGGGCGGCGGCCGGGATCGGGACCCGTTGCTGTGCGATGCTTTTGAAGCCTTGATCGGCGCCCTGTATCTGGATGGCGGGATTCCGGCTGTGGAACGGTTCATGGCCCCGATGCTGACCCGGGCGGCTGATGACATCCTGATCAACCGGAAGAACGAGGACCCCAAGAGCCGGCTGCAGGAATGGGTCCAGGCTCAGGGCTACGCCACCCCGCACTATGAAACCACCAGCGTGGCCGGGCCGGATCACTCCAAGGTGTTTGAAGTCAGCGTGGTCATCCGGGGTGAGATCTGGGCCACCGGCACCGGTCACAGCAAGCAGGCGGCCGCCAAGGAAGCCGCCCGCCTGGCACTGGAAAAAATCGGACAGGATATCACATGACACTGCGTCTCAAATCCCTTGAACTGCACGGGTATAAAACCTTTGCCAGCCGGGTTGTTTTTGAATTTCCGGGCAATATCGCCGCAATCGTTGGCCCCAATGGCTCGGGCAAATCCAATGTCGCCGACTCCCTGCGCTGGGTTTTGGGCGAGCAGTCGTTCAGTCTGCTGCGCGGGCGCAAAACCGAGGACATGATTTTTGCCGGTTCGGAACAGCGCCCCCGGGCGGGAATGGCCCAGGCCACCATCACGTTCAACAATGAGGATGGTTGGCTGCCCATTGATTATTCCGAGGTTTCCATCGGCCGGCGCGCGTTTCGGGATGGCGATAACGAATATGTGCTGAACGGCCAGCGGGTGCGCCTGAAAGAAATCGGCGAACTGCTTGGCCAGTCCGGCCTGGCTGAACGCACCTATACAATCATCGGGCAGGGTCTGGTGGATACCGCCCTGTCTTTGCGTCCTGAGGAACGCCGGCGGTTCTTCGAAGAGGCTGCCGGCATTGGCCTCTACCGGGCCCGGCGGGAAGAATCCCTGAATCGTCTCGAAACCACCCGCCGCAATCTGGAACGGGTGCTGGATATTTTGAGTGAATTGGAACCGCGCCTGAAAAGCCTGGAACGCCAGGCACAGCGGGCCCAGGAATACGAACGCATCAAGGCCGATCTGCGGCTGCTGCTGCGGGACTGGTACGGCTATCACTGGCATACCTCGCAAAAAGAACTGGCCCATGCCCAGGACGTGGTCCATGTCCAGGATCAGAAGGTTGAACAGGCCCGCGACCGGCTGGCCGGGGTGGAGGTCGATCTGAAAACCCTGCGTGAGCAGCTCAATCAACTGCGCGGGGAGCTCAATGAATGGCACAGCCAGTCTGCTGAACTGCACAACCAGTGGGAAAAAATCAGTAAAACCCTGGCCGTCCTGGATGAGCGTGAACGCGCCCTGGCCGACCAGCACGGCGTCCTGCAGACCGACCTGGCCACCCGCGAGGAGGAACACCTGGCCCGCCAGCAGCAGGTTGCGGCCTCGACTGAAGAATTTACCCGGCTGCAAGCAGAGCAGGCTGAAGCCCAGTCGCAGGCGGAAATCGCCCGCCAGCAGCTGGCTGCCCGCCAGCAGGAACGCACCGGGATTGAAGAAGCCCTGCGCAGCGCCCGCCGCCAGATGGTCCAGGCGGAAACACGCCAGGTGCAGCTCAAAGCCCATCAGGCTGAGCTCGAAGCCCGGCTGGAATCATTGCATAAAAATCAGGCGGCCCTGGGTACCCAGGCCGAACAAACCGCGGCCGGTTTCAAACAGGCTGAAGAACGCTGCACTGCTGCTGAAGCGCAGCGCGCCGCAACCGAAAAAGCCCTGCATCAAGCCGAGGACGCCCTGCAGGCCGGCCAGCGCCGTCTGGCGGAACTGGAAGCCGAACGCAAGGAAGCCCTGGATGTGCGCAATGCACTGGATGGACAGCGTTCCCGCCAGCGCGCCCAGTTGGATGTTTTGGAACAGGCGGAAGCCTCTTTCAGCGGCTTGAATGAGGGCTCCCGGCGCGTCCTGGAAGCCGCCCGCCAGGGCCAGCTCAAAGGCCTTTATCAGGCGTTGGGGCGGGTGATTGACGTCCCCGCTAATCTTGAAACCGCGGTGGCCGCCGCCCTGGGCGAAGCGCTGGATGGTGTCCTGTTGGAAACCCAGACGGATCCCGAAGAAGTGCTGGCCCTGCTGGAGGCCGGACCCAAAGGACGGGCGGTCCTCCTGCCCGTGGACTGGGCCCGTCCGGTGATCCTGGAGATCACCCCAGCCGATGACTGCCTGGGGGTTGCCGCCGGCCTGGTCAAATCCAACCCGGATTACACCCCTGTCATCGACCTGTTGCTCGGGCAGGTGGTCATTGTTAAAGATCGGGCCGCCGCCCGCCGGCTGGTGGCCAATTTACCTGCGACCGGTCGCGTGGTCACCCTCAAGGGCGAGGTTTTCACCGCCTCCGGCTTGATCATTGCCGGCCAGGAGGCCCGTTCCGGCATGGTGGGGCGCAGCCGTCAGAAACGCGAGCTGCAGGAATCCCTGGAAGGGGTGGAGCGCCAGTATACCGAACACCAGGCAGAACTGCGCCGGTTGGAGGCCCAGCTGGAGCGTGAGCGCGCCGATCGCGCCGAGCGGGAAAAATTGCTCAAGGCAGCTGCCGCCCAGTTCAGTGCCGCCGGCCAGGCCCTGCAGCAGGCCCAGCTTGCGCTGGAACAGGCCCGCCAGCGTGGCGAATGGCTGCGGGGACAGTTGAAGGATCTGGAAGCCCAGGTCCAGCGGGCCCAGGCCGATCTGTCCCGCTCCGCCGAAGAGGTGAAAGCGGCCATTGCCCAGGCGGAAACCTTCAATCAACAGGTGCGTACCGCCGGGCACCGGCTGGATGGGCTCCCACTGGATGAATTCCAGGCCCAGGTGGTTCACTGGAACACCACGGCTGCCGTTGCCGAACGGGCCGCCCGGGATGCCGCCCGCCGGGTCGAGGAATATCAACAGGCCCTGGGGGCCAATCTTCGCCAACAGCAGGAAATTCGCCAGCGCCTGACAGACACTGCGGCCCAGATGGACCGCCTGCAGTCTGAAAAAATGACCCTGCACACTGCTGAAAATGGACTGGATGTCCAAATCCAGGCCGCCCGCCAGAAAATCGAACCTGCCGAAAAGAATTTACGGGAGTTGGAAAACCGCACGGCCTCTGTTCAGGATAATTACACCCTCTGCCAGCAGGCGGTGAGTGTTGCCGATCGCCATGCCACCCAGGCCCAGCTGGAGCTTAGCCGCCAGCGCGAAATACTGGAGTCACTGCAACGCCGCATTGAAGATGATTTTGGCCTGGTCTCCTTTGAATATACCCCCACGGTATCCGGTCCCACCCCGCTGCCGCTGGAGGGAATGGTTGAGCAGCTGCCCCATGTGGAACAGCTTTCCCCTGAAATTGAAGAAAGCATCAACCGCCAGCGGTCACAACTGCGCCGGATGGGGGCGATCAACCCGGATGCGCTGACCGAATACCGCTCCGTTAAGGAACGCCTTGAATTCCTGACTGGACAGGTGGAGGATCTCCGCCGGGCGGATGCTGATTTGCGTGAGGTGATATCCGAGCTGGACACGTTGATGAAGAAGGAATTTCGCCGTACCTTTGATGCGGTGGCGGCTGAATTTCGCCAGATGTTCACCCGGCTGTTTGGTGGTGGTTCCGCCCGGCTGATGATGACCGATGAGGATAACCCGACTGAAACCGGTATTGATATTGAGGCTCGTTTGCCCGGCCGACGGGAACAGGGTTTGTCTTTGCTATCGGGCGGCGAACGCAGTTTGACCGCCGTGGCCTTGATATTCTCACTGCTGAAAATTTCCCCGACCCCGTTTTGTGTCCTGGATGAAGTGGATGCGATGTTGGATGAGGCGAATGTGGGCCGCTTCTGTGAACTGCTGCGGGAATTGTCGCAGACCACCCAGTTTGTGGTCATCACCCATAACCGCACCACCGTTCAAACGGCAGACGTCATTTATGGCATCACCATGGGGCGGGATTCCGCCAGCCAGATGATCAGCCTGCGCCTGGATGAAGTCTCCGACGATATGATTCGCCGCTCGGATTAAGACTGATATTGGCCCCTTCGCGTCTCCGCACTCGTTACTGTGTCTGCGACGCTTTTGATTTGCCACTCGGATTAAGTCCCCGCAAGACCAACCTGCCGGAAGCCGGCCCGGAGCTGTTTGGCTCCCGGGCTCGGTACCGGTACCATTGCCGCTAGTGGCATCGGCGCGGGTGAACGCTGGGTCGTCAGCCCGGGAAATACTCAGAGGGCGGCTGCTGCCGCCCTCTGAGCAAGGGAACTTTTTTCGGGAACTTCTTTCAGCGCCGGTAGCGGCGGCTGTACGATGGCGTCCAGATTTTACTGGTAGTTTTCCCAGGTGGGTGTGGTGGGAACCAGGGGCAGCCAGACCTCGGGATATTTTTCAATGGTCAGGCCGGCTTTGACCTCATCCAGCCATTGCTGGAAAACGTATTCGCGATACGTTTTCAACTGTGATGCGGTGAGCAGGCGTTCCTCGTGTCCGACAACCTGGATCAGGTGCCAACCAAATTCAGTCTCGACCGGCTGGCTGATGGTGCCAACTTCCTGACTGAAGGCCGCATCTTCGAAAGGTTTGGTCATTTTGCCCCGCGTGAACCAACCCAGGTCGCCGCCTTTGGTGTTATTGGACGTGTCGGTTGAGTAGGTCTGTGCCAGCGTGCTCCAGTCGCCGCCGGCTAACAGCAGGTCGTACACCGCCTGAGCCTCTTCTTGGGAAGCCACCAGGATATGGCGGGCCCAGACCTGGTCCTGCAGCGCGCCCACATCCGTGGTGATCAGGTCCATCATCTTTTCCCGGTAAAGGCTGGCGCGGTAGAGCGCCCGCAAATCTTTTTCGGGGAAATCAACCAGCAGGTCAATCTGACTCAGGTAGTTGGAATAGTTGTCCTTGAAGCCATCGACGGTGTAAGCCGTGGCCGTAGGGAGGGGGGTGGCACTCGGGCCGGCCGTGGGCAGGGGGGTGGCGGAGGGTTCCGGTGTCGCTGTGGTCGGAACCGCGGTGGCGGTGGCCGTGGCGGTGGGTTCCGGAGTCTCCGGCGTGGCGGTGGCCGTGGCGGTCGGTGACTGGGTGGGGGTGGCGGTGTAGGCCAGGACCGTCAGCTGC
>DAOQTN010000105.1:0-7833 GCA_035340555.1 Anaerolineaceae bacterium
CATGATCCAGCGTTCCACCACCTGCACGCCCGTTTCCACCTTGGCTTTGTCGCGGGGTTTGCGCACTCGGGCTGGCAGCACCACCAGGGCGTAATGCTCAGCCAACTCCTGGTAGGCCGGGTTCAACTCAGGATCATAGTAACATGGGTCCTTAACTCCCGACTTCAGGTTGTCCGGAACAACAACCTCCGGTACACCGCCCAGGAACTGGAGCATGCGCACATGTCCGCCGATCCAGTTCTCCCGGCTCTGGCTGGGCTGCGCTTCGGCATAGGTGTAATTACTATATCCCAGCACCCCCACAAACACTTCCATTGGCTGTGTTTCACCTGTTTCCGGGTTGGTGATCGACAGTCGGTCGCCAGTGTAATCCACGAACACCTTTTCCCCGGCTTTGTAGTCCTGCCGCATGGGTACATCCAGGCTCTTTTTCCACTGCCGGTACAACTCGCAGAACTGGCTGTAGCCATACCCGTTTGGCTCATCCTCCCGGTACTCCGTCCACAGCAACCGCAGGGTCACGTGCTTCCGGCTCAGTTCTTGTTTCACCTGCGGCCAGTTGGGCTGTGTCTTACCCGCAGCACTTGTTTTTCCCTTCTCCGGGTACAGCCGCCGGTACAATTCCTCTTCGCTCATCTCTTCTGGCAGTGGCCAGCTTAACCCGGCTGCCTCTGCCCGGCTTACATACTCCTTGACCGTGCTGTGCGACACCCGGCATACCTGCGCTACCGCACGATGGGACAATTGTTTTTCGTAGACCAACCGCATGATTTCGCGTATTTTGCGCATGGATAACCTTTCCTGTGCCATTTTGCTCTCCTGAAAAATACAGGAAAGCATGCCACAGATGTTTCTTTTTTTCCAGCGCTTTTCTCCCCACTTTCACTTCTGGATTCCGATCCATGCTGGCCACTGATTCCGATCTCCGTCCATCTGTGGACGGCATGCGCCGGATTCACTGGCCAGCTTCCACCGGATTACGTGGACATCATGTTCCGGATCCGGTGGCCGCCTTCGCCCGGATTATGCACCCATCCTGCTTTTCGCAGATCAGCACGGTGTCAGGATGGTTACAGGATGAGCTAATTATTGAAGTAAAAAACTTGGTGGATAATCCCAATGCACCACCGGACATCAGCATTGCCAAAATGCAAAAAAACAGGCACAATAGAGAGCATGATGCTCATTCAACCGCCTGGCGAAGCAGATCGCCGGGCATGACCCCGCTTGCTCAGGCTCGAAAGAAATTGTCAACCGCAGCCCTTGCGGAAATTTGAGGATAATCTGATTGGCAACTAGTCCATCCCTCCCAAATGCTCATGGCCGGCTGGTCGCATTGCTGGCACAAATACCACATTTTTCAGCATTGCCCCCCGCGGCTCGGGAGGTCATCCTGGCGACAGCTACCCCGCGCCATTTTGAGGCCGGGCAGGTGATCTATCTGGAAGGTGAACCCGCTGATTACATTTATCTGCTCGAGAGCGGCTGGGTTAAAGCAACCCGTATGACACCTGAAGGCCGCGAACAGGGTTTGCTGTTTTTGCGCCCCATTGAGATCTTCGGTGATATTGCTGTTTTTTCAGGGATAACCTATCCCGGCACCACCACAGCTTTGGAGGCGGTGGACGTCTGGCTGATTCCTGCTGAAACCCTGCTTTCACTGATAAAAACTCATCCTGAGCTGGCGCTGGCGGTAATCCGAAAATTGAGTGAGCGTGTGCTGCATTATATCGAGCTGGTGGAAGACCTGTCTCTGAAAAGTGTTGAGGCCCGACTGGCGGGCACCCTGTTGCGTCACGCAGAGCCGCACGGTGATGTTTTCATTGTGCCCCGGCGTGAGTGGACCACTTTTGATGAAATGGCAGTGCGGTTGGGAACGGTGCGGGATGTCTTGAGCCGGGCCTTGAAAACCTTGGAAGAAGAGGGGTATCTTAAGGTCGAAAGGCAAACCATTACCATCTTGGATGCGAGGGCGTTGTCAGAGCGGGCAAACCGATAAAAGCACCCTGTTTGAAAAGAAGTCGCCAACACCATTGCCACCATCCCGGCTTGGGTGGGTGGCGGGGTGATCCTATTTGCCGACGCCCGGAGCTTTCTGGGTGATCATCCTGCGGGAATGGCTGTCAGCCGTGACCGCCAGCTGCGATTGCCAGCCGTGACCGCCAGCTGCGATCGCCAGCCGTGACCGCCAGCTGCGATCGCCAGAACCAGCGCCAAAAGATAACCAGGGTTCCTCCGGCAGGGACCAGCCGGGGGAGCCCCGTACGACAAAAGTCGTAGGCAGCGGCCTGAGGAATTTATACACTGATTATCAGATCTATCTGCTGGTGGCGAGTGAAAAACAATGATCCAACAACCGGTTCATGTCACGGATGAGTCGCTGCGCGCTGTTATTCTGGCCGGATTGGCAACTGACCACCAAACAGCCGGGGTGGATTTGCGGGTGGGGGTGTTGAATGGCATTGCACACCTGGCCGGGAAAGTTGATTCCCTGATCATTCGGACAACAGCAGAGCGGCTCGCCAGACAGGTCAGCGGTATCCGGGGGGTGGTTAACCGCATTGAAGCCCCCGGGGCTCCCAGCCCCGCGCGACCCATCCACCTGGATCTGGATTGTTGTAACAAAGATGAAAGGATCGATACATGACGAAATGGTTGTCAAAATGGCTGCGGAAATTTCACCGTTGGATCGCTGTTCCCACCGCTCTGGCTATTCCGGTGGCTTTTGTTCTCAAACTTGGTGGCAACCCTGAGACTCTTGAAGTATGGAATAAGTTTGAAAAAATTCCTTCTGTCCTGATGCTGATCATGGCCCTGTCTGGCGCGTATCTTTTCTTGCTGCCCTATATCGTCAAGGGCCAGCGGAAAAAGAAGTTATCCCGGCTCCAGGATGGAAAAGCTCAATCGCCGGTGACCGTTGACATTCCCGACAAATAAAAACAATTCCATGCGGAGGTCTCCAATTTCATGAAAACTGTGATTTTTGCCCTGGCCACATCCTTCCATGACCTTTTCACCGTGATCTGGATCGGCGGATTGATCGTGACCCTGATCAGTTACCTGCCTTCTTTAAAATCAGTCTTTGGCCATGGACCGCAGGTCAAACAGGCCCTGGCCGCTTTTCAAAAACGCCAAAGTGTGTGGGTTTATATCAGCATGGCCGGATTGCTCCTGACCGGTATCATGCTGAGCCAGCGCGACCCCCAATTCGGCCATCTTTTTGAATTCAGCAACCCGTTTTCAATAGCGTTATCGCTCAAGCACCTGTTGATCCTGCTGATGATTGCCGTTACGCTTTACCGGTCATTGGCCTTGGCGCCTCAAGGGGCAGGGGCCAAGGCCAAAAGAGAAAAACTGAGCTTCCTGCTGCAGCTCATCAATGCGGTCCTGGCCATCCTGGTGCTCTTCGCCAGTGGCGCGATCGCCGCGTTAAGTCAATCCTGACAAGAAAGAAAAATCGTCAATAACGGATCTGGTTATGGGTCCACATTACCATGTACATGAGATTAAGGAGAGCAAAGTAATGAAAAACAACACCAAAATTGGGATCGTGCTTTCAGTGATTGGCTTATTTGCCGGCTTGCTGTTTTTCTACCTAATTGCAGCCCAATACAACCCGGTCATCGATGCCCATGTTGCCGTGGGGCGGCCGGATGAGGCCACCTCGGTCCGCATCACATTTGCCGTCTTGGGTTGGTTCGGCACGGCCGCCGGTGCCCTTTGGGCGGCGGTGTTTTACGGCTTTCTTCACAAAGAAAAATGGGCCTGGTTCTGGGGGGCGGTGGCCGCAACGATCCAACTGCTGGCGGGTTTTTTCCCGATGATTCCGGCCATGGATGGCGATCTGCCACCGGCCACAATGATCGTGTTCCTGATCGCCGCGGTGCTCTGGTTCGGCATGCTGCTCATCGGGGGCATTAAGAAAAATATCATGCTGCTGGCCTTTGTCTCCGGATTGGCTTTTGTTTTGACGTTCATCGACGGGGTTGCCCCCATTTCCAAGTACACCACGTCAATGGACCAGCCATTGTGGAACGGGATGTATGTCATGTCGCAGCAAATTAGCTGGTGGGGGGCGGCCGCCTGGGCGGTATTCATCCTGGCACTACTGAAAAAGAAATCATGGGCGATCCCGGTGGGACTCTTTGCCGGGGTCATGTCAATGATCGCCGGCTATCCCCTCGGCCTCAATAACGCCCTGTTTGAGGTCCACCGCTTCTCAATGTTCCTGCCTGCGCCGCTGCTGAGTACGGCGCTCCTCATCTTCCTGCTGCTCCCCAGCAGCCGCAAGCTGATTGACAGCTGGAATGCTTCGGATTGATCCCCGGTGTGATCTTTGCTGCCGGCCGGGTCATTGAATCAAATTGAATCACATTGTACAATCTTAACAGCCTATTGACGCGACACTCCGGACGCACCGGTTGGATCCCCATAAGAAAGAAACTCCGATGGACCTTTTTACACGCAACAATTTGTTCCTGCTGTTGACCGGGTTGGTCTGCATTTACCTGCTCTGGCGGTTCCATGCCCGCTGGAAGGTGGCGCGGCAGCTCTTTGACCTGTACTATGCCATGGGCATTCTGGTCCTGCTGGTGGCGGGACTGCTGCTCATCTTCCTGGGGATGGGCATTCTGGCTTCACCCTATGTCTTGACGGTTGCCTCCCTGATTCCACTGGGAATCTCGATGGGCCTGGTTGAACAATACTTCCCGAAATGGAAGAAAGCCTACAAGTGGTTTGCGCTGGTTGGCTTCCTGGCGATTGCGGTGTTCAGCATAGCCCAGATCAGTCTCGGTCGGAAAATCTCCGTCCCGCTCTTTCACAGTGTTGCCGGGTTGGTGATCTGTCTGGGACCGTTCCTGGCCAAGGGAGCCCCCAAAGGTTTCCGGTGGGTGAGCCTGGGTGGGCTGCTCATCGGTCTGGGCGGCATGGCTCTGGCATTTCTTGCCAATGGATCACAACTCCTCTTCTTCAGCGCTGAGTTTGTCCAACTGATTCTGATGCCGCTGCTCTTGTTGATGACACTGGCTTTCACCTGGGGCTTCGTCAAAGACATTAAAGGCCAAAAGCCAGCCTGAGCAAACCTGAGCAGGTCAAATTGTGCTGCCAGCAGCTTCGTCAACCGGATGACTTTATCCACTGGTGGCAGTGCGCCAAAATGATTGACCGGCCTTTCGCCCTGTCCACATTACATACTTCTTCAGTTTTAGGAGCCAGGCATGCAATTTATCAAAGATCGATTTAATTATCTTTTCAAGTCCACCAAGGGCTTGATCCTGGTGGCGATAGCCATGATCGCCATCATTACGGCCCTGTTTGGCATGCTCTCCGGCCCCATGGCCGAGATGGGGGTCCGCGAGGTTGTGGTGAGCGTGTTCAAGATGGATATCGTCCAGGCTGAGCGCGAAGGGCGCATTGTGATCTTGTACCATTCCATCGCGATGGCGGTGATTGCCATCGAAACCTATATGGTCACCAGCCTGTTGAAGATGAAGGAATTCTACAAGAAGGCTGTGCGGGCGCTCATCACGGTTGGCTACCTGACCACGATGATCTTTGGCCTGTTATTCGCTTATTGGGGGCACAACTGGGCCTTCCACGGACTGTATATCACCGGCCTGGTTCTGATCTTTTTTGCCGGAATTTTACTGATCATCGCCCTCTGGCCATGGAACCCGGACTATTACCAGCCGGAGGCCAACTTCGCCCGGACGAAAAAAGGTGTGGATATTGAGCGCGTCGCTTTTTTTGCCACGGCGGTCACCACGGTCATTTCAGCCCTGTTTGGCGCTGTCCCCGGGTCCTTCTTCGGCAACGGTTTCCAAACCTTCCTGGCCGAAAACATCATCCGGATTCCTGAAAAGACCACCATGCAGTATGCGGTCATCGGGCACCTGCACATCATGCTGGCCCTGATCGCCGTGATGTTGACCCTCATCATTGGCCGCTGGCTTAATTTCAAAGGGGTCTTGCACAAAATTGCCATGCCACTGATGATCCTGGGCACCATTGTGTTGAATTTGGGCGTGTGGGGCGTGGCCACACCACTGGAACCCATCGCCCATATGATCATTTATGTGGGGGCCACCCCCTCGATGGTGGCCGCCTTGCTGTTGCTGATCTGGAGTTGGGGCAAGCTGATCCGCGACGGCACCGCCCATTTGAAGAAGCCCAATTTCCTTCAGAAGCTGGCTGCGTTGGTGCGCGACCCGCTCAAGTTTGGCCCCACCTGGCAGATGCTGTTTATGAATTTCACCACCAGCGGGATCGGCATCTTTATGGCGATCCGCCTGGATGAAATCTTCCGCGTCTGGCCCGCCCGGGAAGAACGTATTGAGCTGACCGGCCATTGGCATGCGCTTTCGGCCATTATTGCCACCATCATCCTGTTCTACTACGGCGATATGATCGGCTTGAAGGGCAAGGTTCGTCAAATTTACGGCTGGGCGATCATCTTTTTCTCCGATCTGGCCCTGGCCGGGGTGACCGTTTTTGAGATGAAACGGCTCTTCATTACTGAAGCCGAACAACAACCCCTGGTGAATGGGTTAATGTACGCCATCGACTTTGGGCTGGGCCTGCTGCTGGTCTTGCTGGCAACGGTCATGGTCTGGCGTTTGGTTGACCTTTTCAAGAAAAAGGGACGCTGGACGGCAGAAGTGGATGTTGAGCTTGCCCAGGAGGTGATCGAATGAAACCCCATTTGGTGATTCTGCTCCTGCTGGCCTTGTTGGCTGCAGGGTGCACCCCTGTTGATCTCAACGCGCCCCTGCCCGCGTTTGATACCGGGGTCAACCCGGAGGCTTGGGCGAAGATTCCGGCCGGTGAGTTCTATTCCGGTCAGTTTGATGAACCCCAGGCCACGCCGGCCTATGAGATCATGGTTACTGCGGTAACCACCAGGCAATATGCCGCGTTTTTAAATGCAGCTTTGCAGGAGGGATTGATCAAGGTCGACGGCGATCAGATCATGGGCTACTATCCTGGCGATGAATTTCATGGTGTCAAGCACGAAATTCCGATCAATGCCGGTGACTGGATCTTCATTCCATTAAACGATCCCGCCCAGCGGATAAAATTTGACGGTACGACCTTTACCGCTCAAGCAGGTTATGAGAACCATCCCATGACCATGGTGTCCTGGTTTGGGGCGCGGGGCTATTGCGATTACCACGGCTGGCGCTTGCCTTCTGAACTTGAGTGGGAAAAAGCCGCCCGCGGAACCGATACCCGCCCCTTCCCCTGGGGCGAGGACATTCAACGGGAAAACGCCAATTTCTATTCCAGCCGTGATCCCTTTGAAGATATGGCGTCTTTCGGTTCCCGCACCTCACCGGTGGGTTTTTACAATGGCCAGAGTTATGAGGGGTATCAAACCCTGGATTCGGCATCGCCCTATGGCCTGTATGATATGGCGGGCAACGTCTGGCAATGGACCGGCAATGTGTATGAAGGCATGCATTATCGGTTTATGCGCGGCGGCTCCAAGGACACCTATCCAATGGACCTGCGCATCTGGGTGCGGAATAACGCCACCCCGACCTATTACAGCCCCGGGGTTGGGTTCCGCTGTTCCCGCGACACACCTTAACCCCTGAAAGCGGGGCGGAATGATTGAATTCCGCCCCGTCTGCAACCCGCCTGCAACCAGCCCGTAACCAGCCCGCAACCAACCTGGATGAAACCATGAAGCGACTTATCGCAAAAATCCGCCTCTATTGGCCATTGATCAAAAGCCTGCAAACCGGATTACTGGTGGCAACCGGAATGGCGGGCTATCTGTCCATCCGCTGTCCCATCTTTAACGTCCTGACACTGGTGGGATTGTTGGTC
>DAOQTN010000106.1:0-7822 GCA_035340555.1 Anaerolineaceae bacterium
ATCTGGTTTTGTTGGCAATATTCAGCAGCTTTCCATCTGGGGCGCGGTAATCTTTGCCGTTGCGCTCCTGGCCTTTTTGCTGGCAGCCATGTTTCCTCATCCGGCTGAACGCTTGCTGAACTGGTTTATCGATCGGTTGCTGCCGTTGCGCTGGCGTGAGAAGGTGCGTGAATTCGGCCTGCGCTTTCTTGGCGGACTGGAGTCACTGCGCTCCCCGCGGGATGCCCTGATGGTTTTGGTGACCACCACCATCATCTGGCTGTTTGAGACGGGCAAATATTGGTTTGTAATGCATGCCTTCCCATTTGAGGTCTCGTTCTTTGCATTGATGCTGATGAATGGGATAGTCAATCTGGCCACCACGCTGCCCTCAGCACCGGGTTATGTGGGTACGTTTGACGCCCCTGGCATTGCCCTGCTTACAGCATACAATGTCCCCGGTGAACTGGCTGCCGGCTATACCTTGGTATTGCACGGGGCGTTGTGGTTCCCCATCACCTTACTGGGAGCGTATTATTATCTGCGCCAACCTCTACGCTGGGGACAGGATCTGCAAACACTGCGCAAAGAAGAGAACCGGCCCACTGCACCAGAGCCGCCATCTGAAATCAATTAAACTACAGGAGTTTCCTCATGCGTATTGCCATCATCGGAGCCGGAATCAGTGGCATGGCTGCCGCCCATGATTTACTCAATGCTGGGCACGCGGTCACTATTTTTGAAGCCGCCGATCATGTCGGAGGGCTGGCTGCTGGATTTAAAGAACCACATTGGAATTGGTCTGTGGAGCAGTTCTATCATCATTGGTTCCAAACGGATGCCGAGATGCTGGGACTGATTCGTGAACTGGGTTGGCAGGATGATGTCCTCTTCCCGCGTCCCCAAACAGTTGTGTACTACAAGGATGATTTTTATCCCTTGGATTCCCCTTTGGCCGCATTGACCTTCCCGGGCTTCACTCTGGTGGACATGGCCCGCTTTGGGTTTGTTACGGCCTATTTGCGCTACCTGGCCGCGTGGCAGCCCCTGGAAAAAATCACTGCTCATGATTGGATGCGCCGTTTTTACGGCGAAAAGCTCTACGCCACCCAATTTGAACCCATGCTCATTGGCAAGTTCGGGTCTCATTATAAAGAAGTGAATATGGCCTGGTTTTGGGCGCGTTTCAAAACCCGTTCAACACGACTGGGAACCTTTATTGGGGGCTTTCAAGCCTTTCTGGATCGCTTTGCCGACAATTTACGCGGTCGGGGCGGTGAAATCCATCTGAATACTGCCGTTCAGCAGATTGAACCCCTGGCCGAAAGTGGTCTCCGGCTGCACCTGCCCGGTACTGAGCCGCGAACCTTTGATCGAATTTTATCCACGACTTCACCAGCTTTGATGGCCCGCCTGACCCCCAGCCTTCCTGGTGAGTATCTGCAGGGCTTGCTAAACCTCAAGAGTATGGGGGCAGTTGTGATGGTGATTTCCATCAAACAACAACTCTCTGAAAAAGGTTATTACTGGTTCAATCTACCCAAAACAGCAGGCTATCCTTTCCTGGCACTGGTTGAACATACCAACTTCCTCTCGCCGGATTATTTTGGCGGTGACCATATCATCTACTGCGGCGATTATCTTGATACTGATCATGAAAACTTCAGTCTCAGTCAAGATGAACTGCTGGAGCGTTTCCTGCCAGCACTCAGCCGCGTGAATCCAGCCTTTACCCCTGATTGGGTCCGCAAGTCCTGGCTGTTTCGCACAAATTATGCGCAGCCCATTCCTCTGATTGAGCATTCCCGAAATATACCGGCCATTCAAACGCCGATTGCCGGGTTGTTTTTTGCCAGTATGAGCCAGGTCTATCCTTGGGATCGCGGCACCAATTTTGCCGTCCAGATTGGGCGCCAGGCGGCCCGTCTGATGATTGGCAGCTAACCGCGCACGAAGTGTGGCATCTGCGCTGGGATCTCCAGTGAGATTTCCACAAGCCCGGCAAATTGACCGTTCTGATACCAAGGTGACTGGTAGATGATCTTGCGTACGCCATTCTTTTCAATGGTGTAAACATTGCGTTCCTGTGTTTCCAGCATCTGCTGGATCAGGTCCTGCGAGTGGGCAGAGTGGCAGTCCAACAGGCTTTGCCCCACAAGTGCTGCACCGCCATCCTTTTCAAAGGTTTTGGCAGACCGATCGTTCATGTAGACGATGATGCCTTTGGTATCACAAACGGTGATCGCGCCAGGAAATTCCCGCGCCCAGGTAAAGTCTTCCATGATGATGTTAAACTCCTTCTATTTCCACAGTTAGCCTGTCTGCCGGTGCCGGCCTGGATTCCCATGACAGCAAGTGACCATCAGAATACTTAAAATGATAGGTTTGTGGTGGACTGGCGCGCAGCAGGTGAGGTAATACAATATGCAGATTTCCGACAACTTCAGGCGCCTGGCAGGCCCAAGCTTGTGGTTGCCAAGCCAATTCCCCCTCATCGCAAGCCAGGGGGACGCCGGGGGGAGCAGCTGCTGTGAACAATACCAACCCGCCTGGTTCGATTTCAAAACCTTCCCAGGTTAAAACCCCGCCGTAGCGGGCATCATGAAGTTGATATCCGGTTTCTTCTTGGACTTCCCGCAGGCAGGCTGCCAGTGGTGTTTCCCGGTCTTCGATATGCCCCCCTACACCATTCCACAGCCCTTGATTGGGCGGCCGGTTACGCCGCAGCATCAACACCTGGTCGGAGCGGCGTAAAAAGCACAAGACATAGGTACACTTAATCACACCCATAATCTAATTATACCGCGGCAGGTACATTTTCCCGGATAGCCAAATCTGATCAGGATCCACCCGGGTGTACTGGATTAGATTTGACGAAACTGCTGCCCTTCGGTACAATCAATTTAGAGACCTCTGGTATGGATTTATCACCTGATTTGAACTCACTGGATGCCCGTTTACTGGCACTGCATCAGGCCAGTCTGGAACTGGTTCAGGAAATCTCGCTGGATGTGCTGCTGCAACGCATCGTGGATACCGCTTGTCAGCAGGCGGGGGCGCGTTTTGCAGCCTTGGGTGTTCTGAATGAAAATGGGGATCTGCAGCAGTTTTTAACCTCCGGCATGACACCCGAAGAAATTGGCCGCATGGGACATCCCCCGCGCGGATTGGGATTAATTGGTGCATTAATGCATTCCCATGCCGCCATCCGAATTCCGGATTTGACGGCTGACCCGCGCCGCATTGGTTTTCCTAAAAACCACCCGGCGATGCGTTCATTTTTGGGGATGCCCATCCGTCACAGTGGACGGCAGTTAGGGCAGCTTTATATTACGGAAAAAATTGGTGCGCCGGAATTCACATTCCAGGACCAGCAAGTGATTGAAATGTTGGCTGCTTATGCGGCGGTTGCCATTCAAAACGCCCGGCTTTACAACGATTTGTTGGAGCGAGATCGGGTTTTGACCCGCCGTAATGAAAACCTTGCACTGCTTACGGAACTGGCGTCCACTCTGGCCTCTGCCTCTGAAATTGATGAAATCCTGACCCGGGCGATTCCCCCGGTAATGGATAGCCTGCACTTGGATGTGGGCGAGGTGTTTTTGCGTCAGGGGGAAAGTCGCATCCTCAGTTTGACCCTGCATCGTTCCCAACAGATACCTGCATTATGGAAGAAATCTCAGTTCATGCTGGGCGAAGGTCCGGTGGGGCAGGCAGCACAAAGTGGACAGCCCAGTTGGTTTGATGTTTATGCTGCTGAAGCCACGGATTTGCACCCGGATGCACAGGCATTTGGGGTGAAGCAGATGGCCTGCTTTCCAATAATGGGGCGGCAGGGAGCCCTGGGTGTTCTTTGCATTGCCACCACGCATAACCACCCGCTTGATGAGCTTGAAACCCAGTTTATGCTTAATATCAGCGCTTGGATGGGCACGGCTTTGGAGAATGCTCATTTAAGTCTGCAAAGCCGACGCCTGGCAGTCCTGGAAGAGCGTGAGCGTTTTGGGATGGATTTACACGACGGAGTCATTCAATCCATTTATGGGGTTGGTCTGACGCTCGAACATGCTCGCCTGTTGATCAATCAGGATTTGCCGGCCACGCGCCAACGAATTGAACAGGCAATTGGCGATCTGAATAGCACCATCAGCGACATTCGATCATATATTCTTGATCTGCGTCCGCGCCAGCTTCATGACGACAACCTGATGCAGGGGCTGGAAAGATTGGTGCATGAATTTCAGCGCAACCGGTCAATTCCAGTCAGCTTGCAGGGCCCCTCTGACGGCTTTCCCAATATGACAGACGCCCAAGCGCTGACAATATTTCACATCTGTCAGGAGGCTCTGGCAAATATTGCCAAACACGCCCATGCCACGGAAGTCGAGGTTGTGGTTTGGAAGGCACAAGATCGAGTGCTGCTGGAGGTGCATGATAATGGTCGTGGATTTGATCCGGAACAGACCCGTCAGCGACTGGGGCATGGTCTATCCAATATGTTGACGCGTGCCCGAAATGTGGGCGGCGAGGTGGATATCTCTTCCGAACCAGGAAACGGTTCCACTATTTTGGCTTGGGTTCCCTATTTACCTGATGACGATACCCTCTGACCTTGATAAAGCCGCTGAACGCGGCGAACCTTCGCATGTCTGGCGCGCAGGACAAGCACGCCGTTTGTGCCAGATCCAAGCTGCTGCTGGAGAGCGTGCCGGGGGCCGGATTTTTGTGGATGGCTGTGGCTTGGGGGCTTACTTGGCGCGCCTGGCTCCTGCGGCCGAACTGGCTGTTGGGCTGGATATCGAATTTCCACGAACTTTGGACGCCAGGGAAAATACTCGTATCTTGGCCGGAGAGCACATCCCGCTGCTGGTGGTTTGTGGCGCGGGAGAGACGCTGCCATTTCCCGAGAATTATTTTGACTTGATTCTTAGCCATGAGGTTTTGGAACATGTTCAAGATGATCGTTCAGCCATTGCGGAAATGATTCGTTCTTTAAGACCCGGAGGGCGATTGGTACTCTATTGCCCTAATCGGGGATATCCTTTTGAAACCCATGGCATATACTGGCGCGGCCGTTACCATTTCGGAAACATTCCGTTGATCAATTGGCTACCCCGCAGCTGGCGCGATCGCCTTGCCCCTCATGTGCGGGTCTATTCCCGCCGGGATTTGGAACGTCTCTTCAAAAATCTTCCGGTTCGCATTATTTCACAGACCCATGTCTTTGGGGCTTATGATAATATCATTGCGCGCTGGCCGCGTTTGGGACTGATTTTGCGGAATTCCCTGCAGATGCTTGAACACACCCCCCTGCGTATTTTAGGTTTGTCTCACTTTTGGGTGGTGGAAAAGGTGGATTTATGACCGACTTGCGAACATTGTTCAGCTTGGAGGAGTGGAAACTGCTCCAATTTTCAGCGTTATGGGTTTTTCAAACTGTTGCTGTGGCGGATGGCAAGATTGATGAGGGGGAAGTGCGCGCTCTGGGGCGAGAGCTTTCGGAGGCTCATCTTTATCACAATGCTTTGGCATCTCAAACACTGCAAACCCTGTCCGATGATTTTGGAGCCATCTATAAACTCTTTAAGGCCGATGAGCGCGGAGCTAGAGCCGGACTGGCGGCCGTTGCGGATTTGGTGGAGGAACGCGTCGGCTTGGATGAAGCCAGAAGCTTTAAGTTGGCCTTGTTGTTGCTGGGACGGAATATTGCCCGGGCAGAGGGTGGCGGTTTTCTGGGATTGGGTGAACGTACCAGTGAACAAGAAAAGGCGGCTTTGGTTGTCATTGCCAGCGCCCTGCGAACAATGTGAGCCCGTGTCTCCCGGAGCTATCTGCCGGGGAACCAATTCGCATAATCTATTGATTTGCTAGAGGAGTTGTCATGCTGAAAGTAGGGTATATTGGTTTGGGATTGATGGGTAAATCCATTGCTCGAAATATTCACAAAGCTGGTTTTCCGTTGGTTGTCCACAACCGCAGCCGCGCCGTTGTGGATGAATTGGTTGCTGAAGGGGCGGTGGCGGCATATTCGCCCGCGGAAGTTGCTGCTCAGGTGGATGTGGTTTTTACCAATCTGCCGGATTCCCCGGATGTGGAGCAGGTGGCATTGGGCCCACAGGGAGTCATTGCGGGAGCTCAGCCGGGTCTGATCTTTGTGGATAACTCAACTATCAAGCCGGTTGTAGCCCGAAATATTGCGGCTGTCCTAGAGCCGCATGGCGTGCAATGTTTGGATGCACCCGTCAGTGGCGGAGACATTGGGGCCCGCAATGCGACACTGGCAATCATGGTCGGTGGTCCGGCCGCTGCTCTGGAGACAATTCGTCCGGTTTTGCTGGCCATGGGCAAGACAATCACCCATGTCGGCGAATCCGGAGCCGGGCAAATCGCCAAGGCGGCCAATCAAATCATGGTGGCTGCACAAATGGTTGCCATGGGAGAATTATTAATTTTTGCCCAGCAAGCAGGCGCTGATCCGCGCAAGGTGATTGAGGCAATCCGGGGCGGCGCAGCCCAGTGCTGGACACTTGATGTCAAGCCCCCCAGATTGTTTGATGGAAATCGCCAGCCGGGTTTTAAAGCCCGCATGCAAGCCAAAGATCTCAATATTGTTCTTGAAACGGCACGCGAATACGGTATCCCTCTTCCATCAGCTGCCGTGGACGCACAGCTTTTTAATGCGATGATTCAGAATGGGCTCGGGGATCTGGACAATTCTGCTGTCTTGGCAATAATTGAAACTCTGGCAAATACCCATCTCAACATTTGATATCACCTCACTCTAGACCAGTCACATCCAGGTGCAACTCTTAAATGTGCCTCACCTGGATGTTTTTATTTCTTGTCAATCTCAAATCTGGAATTAAAAATATTTGTTCTTCAACGTGGTAGAATCAAACTGCAAATATAATCTTTTGGAGGTTTTCTTATGGAACAACAAGTGGGCACCTTTGCTGTGAAAAAGGGGTTGGCCCAGATGCTTAAAGGTGGTGTGATCATGGATGTGGTCACACCTGAACAGGCCCGGATTGCGGAGGAAGCGGGCGCGTGTGCCGTGATGGCGTTGGAACGCGTTCCAGCGGATATCCGTGCTCAAGGCGGCGTGGCCCGCATGAGTGATCCCGAGCTTATCCTGAAAATCATGGATGCTGTTTCCATTCCGGTGATGGCCAAGTGCCGGATTGGGCATTTTGTTGAGGCCCAAATACTACAATCGCTGGGTGTGGATTATATTGATGAGTCTGAGGTTTTGACTCCGGCCGATGAGGCATTTCATATTTACAAACATAACTTTAATGTGCCTTTTGTGTGTGGCTGTCGCAATCTGGGGGAAGCCCTACGTCGGATTGGCGAGGGCGCAGCGATGATGCGAACAAAGGGGGAAGCTGGCACAGGCGATGTGGTCGAAGCTGTCCGCCATGCCCGGCAGGTTCTCGGAGAGATCCGCCGCATTCAAACCATGCCGGAAGAAGAGTTGATGACCTATGCCAAAGAAATTGGTGCCCCGTTTGAACTTCTGGTTGAGACCCGTGACTTGGGCCGCCTGCCAGTGGTTAATTTTGCTGCCGGGGGAATCGCCACTCCGGCTGATGCTGCCTTGATGATGCAACTGGGTGTCGATGGCGTCTTTGTGGGTTCAGGCATCTTCAAGTCTGGTAATCCTGCCACCCGCGCGGCCGCAATTGTCAAAGCAGTCACCCATTACACGGATGCCAGTATTCTGGCTGAAGTCAGTCGCAATTTGGGCGAGCCCATGGTGGGGCGGACTGTGGCCAATTTGCCAGATTCTGAACGCATGGCGGGGCGAGGCTGGTAAAATGGCTTTGCGGATTGGCGTTCTGGC
>DAOQTN010000107.1:0-7806 GCA_035340555.1 Anaerolineaceae bacterium
TTCTTGAGAATATCCTTGACAGTGATCAATCCCGTCAACCGGCCGGAGGTATCCACCAGGGGCAGCTTTTCAATCCGGTGCTGCTGTAGAATCCGCCGGGCCTGTTCCAGAGTGGTGTCGGCGGGCGCTGTCACCAAACCTTCCACAGTCATAAAGACACTGACCGGGCGATCCCAATCCTCCGGACCAGTGAAACGAATATCCCGGTTGGTCAGGATGCCCACCAACCGTTGGGTCTGGGGATCCACAATCGGCACACCGCTGATATGAAAACGCGACATGATTTCCTCGGCTTCGCGCAAGGTGGCCGTCCGGGGCAGGGTGATCGGGTCAACAATCATGCCCGATTCAGATCGTTTCACCGTTTCAACCTCCTTGGCCTGAGCCTCGGGGGATAAATTACGATGAATGATTCCCAGGCCGCCCTCCCGCGCCAGGGCAATGGCCAGCCGGGCTTCCGTCACGGTATCCATGGCGGCAGAAAGGAGCGGGGTGTTTAATGAGATCCCATCGGTCAGTCGGGCATGGATGTCGGTCTCCGTGGGCAACACCTGGCTGAAACCCGGGACAATCAACACATCATCAAAGGTTAACGCTTCACTGGCTGCAAACAATGCTTCATTCATGACAACCTCCTCATCATTGCGATAGTCACCGGTCGCCTGCGCGGCAGGGATCCCGGCCGGCGGATCCTTTCCAACATCGTCACGTCAAACCGATTATACCCGCTCCTGACCCCACCCTAATGGCGAAAATGACGGACACCGGTTGTTACCATGGCCACATCCGCGGCGTCGGCGGTGGCAATGGATTCGGTGTCCCGGACCGAACCGCCAGGGTGAACAATGGCGGTGATGCCGGCCTGAATGGCCACTTCAACCGAATCCGGAAATGGGAAAAAGGCATCCGACGCCATGACCGCACCCCGGGAGCGTTCACCGGCGCGTTGCGCCGCCATGCGGACACAGTCCACCCGGTTGGGCTGCCCCCCACCAATCCCAACCGTAGCTTGGTCCTGGGCAAAGACAATGGCGTTGGATTTCACATGTTGGGCGGCCTTCCAGGCAAAGCGCAATGCCGTCCATTCAGCCGGAGTCGGCTGGCGGCGGGAAACCACCGTCCATTGCGCGGCCGAGGGGTCACCCAGATCGATGGTCTGCTGCAGCAAACCGCGATGAATGGAACGGTATTCCACCAGCGGATCAATCGGCGCATTCGCCACAGCCAGCAAACGCAGGTTCTTCTTTTTTGAGAAAATCTCCAATGCCTGGGGCTCGAAAGCGGGGGCAATAATGCACTCCACAAACAGTTCCTTGATGGCCTCGGCGGTTCCGGCATCCACCGGCCGGTTGGCGGCGATGATGCCGCCATAAGCCGAAATGGGATCACTGGCCAGGGCCAGGCGGTAAGCCGCCACAAGGTGATCGGCTGTGGCCATGCCGCAGGGTGAAAGATGCTTGACGATGACAATTGACGGCCCTTCAAAGGCATGGACCGCCCGCCAGGCAGCATCCAGATCGAGCAGGTTGTTGTAGGAAAGTTCCTTGCCCTGCAGCACGGTTCCCCCCAGCGGGCCTTCCCCAGGGTGGTGGGAGTACAAAACAGCCTGTTGATGCGGATTTTCGCCATATCGCAGGCTCTGAACCGGATACAACTGCAGATCCTGCGCGGCCGTGCCCGACAGATAAGCTGAGATGGCATTGTCGTAATGTGCTGTCTGCCGGAAGCCCTTTACAGCCAGCGTGCGGCGGGTCTCCTCCGGAACCGCACCGGTGCGCAGAGCAGCCAAAACACCTGGGTAATCGGCAGGATCACACAGCAGGGTGACACGCTGGTGATTTTTGGCCGCAGCCCGGATCAGCGTCACACCGCCGATGTCGATATTTTCAATAGCGTCCGCCAGAGTCACATCGTGGCGGGCAATGGTTTGTTCAAATGGATAAAGATTGACGGCCACCAGGTCAATATAGTCCCAACCCCGCTCAAGCAGTTCCTGCTGATCGGCCGCTGTAGCGCGGGCCAGCAGTCCACCGTGAATTGCCGGATGGAGAGTCTTCACCCGTCCTCCCAGAATCTCCGGGGAACCGGTGTAGCTGGCCACCTCGGTCACCGGCAGGTCATGCTCGCGCAGCAGCCGGGCCGTGCCACCCGAGGCAATCAACTGCCAACCCAGCTCATGCAGGCCGGTGGCCAGTTCAAGTAGGCCGGTTTTATCATGAACAGACAACAGTGCTTTGGGCATTTTCTCATCCTTTCAATTCTTCAGCTGGTTCAAATCTTCACGTCTTCAAACTTACAGATCACTGTCACAGCGCCAAACCTTCAGATGACCGTCACAGCGCCAAACCTTCAGATGACCGTCACAGCGTCAAACCTTCAGATAACCGTCATCGCGTCAAATCTTCAAATCGTTTTCACCTCGCCTGAATCAACTGTTTGAGGGTCCGCACCAGCAGGATGTGTTCAGCCTGATGCACCCGTTCACTCAAGGAGGTCAGCGTATCCTCGGCGGTGATGGGCACTTCCAGCTGCGCCAATACGGGTCCGGCGTCAACCCCTTCATCCGGCACCAGATGGGTCATCACCCCGGTGCCCTGAATTTCGCCCCGTTGAAAGGCCTCAAAGGCCCGCCCAATGGCCTCCGTCCCCGGGAAGGTGCCCGGCAGAGCCGGGTGCAGATTCACCACCCGGTTCGGGAAATGATCCAGGAAGGCCATCGAGAGCAACCGCATCCACCCGGCCAGAACCACCCAGTCCGGCCGATAGGGCGCCACCAGTTCCACCAGCCGGGCGTCATACTCCCGGCGATCCTGATCCTTTAACTTCGGCAGGACATGGGTGATTATCCCAGCCTGGCGGGCCCGTTCCAGGCCATAGGCATCCGCCCGGTTTGAAATGACCGCCGCGACGCGCGCCTCCAACTCACCGGACCGGCAGGCATCCAGGATGGCTTGCAAATTGGACCCCTGACCGGAAATCAGCACCACCAGACAGACCTGACGGCTCACAGCATCACCACCCGGCGCTCATCGCTCACCAGCGATCCCAAGACCCAACTTTCCTCATCAACCAGTTGCTGGAACAGAGCTTGATGTTCAGGGGCAACCACGGCGATCATGCCAATACCCAGATTGAATACCCGGGCCATCTCGGACCAGCTGACCTGACCGCGCTGCTGGATCAATTTAAAGAGTGGCGGGACCGGCCAGCTGTCCCAGCGGATATGCGCGGCCAGATTCTCCGGCAGAACCCGGGGAATGTTCTCCACAAAGCCACCACCAGTGATATGGGCCAGCGCTTTGAGCGGACGTTGGGGATGTCCCAGCAGTGGCTTGAGCACGGGCAGATAAGAACGGTGTGGCACAAGCAGGGCCTCAGCCAGCGAGGTGTTCAATTCCGGGACCCGCACAGTGTAATCCGCATCGGCAAAAATGTGACGGATAAGGGAATAACCATTGGTATGCGGCCCGGAGGATCGCAGGCCAATCAACAGATCTCCGGCAGCCAATCCCGGCCGGGGCAGGATTTCAGTCCGCTCCACCATCCCGACAATGGTGCCGGCCACATCAAATTCGCCCCCGGCGTAAACCCCGGGCATTTCAGCGGTCTCTCCGCCCAGCAGAACACAGTTCGATTCCCGGCAGGCTTGGGCCATGCCGCCCACGATCTCCGCCACCACCGCCGGATCAAGTCGGGCGGTGGCAAAATAATCCAGGAAGAAAAGCGGCACGGCGCCCTGTACCAGAATATCGTCGATGCAATGATTGACAATATCCTGGCCAATACCGCCGTAGCCCTTCAAAGCTGCCGCCAGTTTCACTTTGGTGCCAACCCCATCCGTCGAAGCCACCAACACCGGATCAGCCATCACCTTAAGGCTGCCAGCATCAAACAAACCGCCAAACGCCCCAATTCCAGCCAAAACTGCGGGGGTGTAGGTGGATTTGACTGCCGCGCTCATGCGGCGGACAGCTTCATTACCGGCATCAATATTCACCCCGGCACCGGCATAAGCGCCACCGCCAGGTTGATGGGCCGAACCAATATCCCGGCGGTACTGCATCCCGTCAAAATGCACCCCGTCCACCGCCTGATAGGCCCGCTCAAGGGCGCCAGTCAGGTTCACATCCCAAGCCGACACCCCCAACACCCGGCCGCCGGAGGTCAGCAGCCGGCCATCCGCCCAGCGGGTGCCAGCATGGAAAATAATCGACTGCGGTGGCAGTCCGGCGGCAAGGTTAATGGGAGCGCCTGTCTGGACTTGTCCTGGATAACCGGGCGCCGCCAGGACAACACAGGCGGAGGCGCCTGACCGCCATTGGACGGGGAGGTCTCCCAGTCGGCCGTCAATACAGGCCAGCATGATCTCGACCAGATCAGTTTCCAAAAGCGGCAGCAGGGCCTGGGTTTCCGGATCTCCAAAACGGCAGTTGAATTCCAGCACCCGTGGCCCGGCCGCAGTCAGGATCAGACCAGCATAGAGCACTCCCACAAAAGGCGATCCTTCGGCATACAAACCATCCAACGCCGGCTGAATCACCGACCGCGCCAGATCAGAGGCCAGATTGGGGAGACACAATGGGGAGGGGGCAAAGGCCCCCATCCCGCCGGTGTTGGGACCGCGGTTGCCCGCCAGCAGCCGTTTGTGATCCTGGGCGGGCGGCATCAAGGCCAGCTGGCGGCCATCTGAAAACGCCAGCAGAGAAATTTCCGGACCGCTCAGCCGCTCTTCAATGATCACCTGGCTGCCAGCCGGACCATAGGTCCCCGTCAGGAGCATGGATTCAAGCGCCGCCCGGGCTTCAGAGAGTGTGTCGGGTAAAATGACCCCCTTGCCCGCCGCCAGTCCGGAGGCCTTCAATACCAGAGGAAAATCAGCCTGTTGCACATGGGCCCAGGCCGGTTCGAAGGCGTCAAATACCGCCCAGGATGCCGTTGGAATGTGGTGGCGCTGCATCAAAGCCTTGGCAAATGCTTTTGAGGTTTCGATCCGGGCGGCACTGCGGCTGGGACCAAACGACCGAATGCCGGCTGCCGCCAGTTCGTCCACCAACCCGGCCGCCAGGGCGGCTTCCGGGCCGACCACCACCAGATCCACCTGCTCCCTGACAGCAAAGGCCGTCAGGGCTTGGACATCCTCCATACCGATCGGAACATTCTCGCAAAAAGCCGCCGTCCCCGGGTTCCCGGGGGCGGCAAAAATCTTGCCAACCCGGGGTGATTGCGCCAGCTTCCAGCACAGGGCATGTTCCCGACCACCCGATCCCACCACCAGAAGTCGCATGGTTTCCTCCATCAGCCACCAATTCCCTTCTCAAAGCCCCCTTTGGTTGATTCCAGGTCCACTGGCAGGGGATAGCGTCCGGTAAAACAGGCGTTGCAGTAGCCCTCGGACCGGCCCAAGGCCTGCATCATCCCGTCCAGTGAAAGAAAGTGCAGTGAATCGGCGCCAATATGGGCACAAATCTGCGCCGGGGTTTGATGATGGGCGATGAGTTCATCGTAGGTGCCCATGTCCACCCCCATAAAACAGGGATGGGCGATCGGCGGACAGGTGATGCGGACATGGACCTCCCGCGCTCCGGCATCCCGCAGCAGTTGAATGACCGGCCCGGTCGTGTTGCCGCGCACAATGCTGTCATCAATCATCACCACACGTTGATCCAACACATTCTCACTGATGACGTTAAATTTCATCGCCACCCCGTGTTTGCGCAAAGCGGGTGTGGGCTCAATAAACGTACGGCCAATATAACGATTTTTGATGAAACCATCATTATAGGGAATGCCCGAATGCCGGGCATAACCAATTGCCGCCGGGATGGACGAATCCGGCACCGGGATCACCACATCCGCCGCAACCGGGGCCTCCTCGGCCAAAGCCGCCCCCAGGCGCTGGCGCACATGATGCACCCCCAACCCATCAAAGACATGGTCGGGCCGCGAAAAGTATATCTGTTCAAACACACACAGTGCCAGCTGATCAGCCGGCGGGACGGCCTGGTGCACCCGCAGAGCGTTATTGCTCAGGGCGACAATTTCCCCGGGGTGAACTTCCCGAACCGCCCGGCAGCCCAGAGTCTGCAGCGCCCCGGCCTCGGAGGCGGCGGCATGGCCCCCGCCCGGCAGCAGGCCAATGCTCAACGGGCGAAAACCCCAGGGATCCCGCACGGCAAAGACCCCATCCCGGGTCAAGATGGCCAGGGAATAGGCCCCGGTCCATTGGTGCATACAGTTCTGGATGCGCTCATTCCAGGTATCACCGGGCGCTCCAGCCAGCATCATGGTAATCACCTCCGAATCCGAGGTGGAATGCAATCCAATCCCCCGGCGGAGCAAATTCTGCCGCAGCGCGGCGGCGTTCACTAGGTTGCCATTATGCGCAATGGCAATGGGACCGTGCTGAGTCTCAATCAGAAATGGTTGGGCATTGCGGATTGAAGGAGATCCCGTTGTCGAATAGCGGGTATGGCCGATGGCAAAGTCCCCCTGCAGGGGGGCCAGATTCTGAGGGGTAAACACCTGGGAGACCAGACCCAGGTCTTTGTGAATACGAATGGTGCGTCCATCCGACACGGCAATCCCGGCTGCTTCCTGCCCGCGATGCTGGAGAGCAAACAGGCCAAAAAAAGCCATCCGGGCGACATCCTCATCCGGTGCGAAAATGCCGATGATGCCACATTCCTCATGTGGAGCATCATCCCGCCACATGCTCGCCTCCCGATCCCGGCATCAGGGCGGCATCATCCGCCAGGACCTTTTCCGCCTGAGTCTGCTGATAAGCCAGCACCCGGCTGCGCAGCTCTGCATCGGTCAGGGCCAGAATTTTGGCAGCCAGAAATGCGGCATTGGCCGGATCCAGGACCACGGCCGGGGCTATCCCCGATGGCATCCGCAGCGACGAAAATAAATCCGCTCCGCCAAAGGCTTCCGCCGGTGGGGGACAGGCAATCACCGGGGCTGACACCAGGCCGTCGGTAAAGCCGGAAAGGGCGTTGCTGCGCCCGGCAATGGTGATGTACACCTTGGGCCGCGGCTCGGCTTCATAACGGGCCAGCAGACGCATCACGTGAGCGGCGGTTTTATGCGCCGAGCCAATCCGGACCACCGCTTCCAGGCCCAAGGCGGTGGCGGTTTCAACAATCTTGCGGCCATGCGCCAGATCGGCGCTCGAGCCCATTAATATCACCAACAGTGGCTTGTTCATGCGAGAATGCCCGCCTTTCGCAGATTCTTTTCCAGCCGGGGTTGGACCGGGTAGTCGCCCGGAACAAACGTTCCGCCGGTCAACCGTTCATAACTGGAAATATACAGCTGCCGCGCCTGCTGCCAGACACTGTCCGGCAGTGCCGGAACTTCCCCCTCGCCCCGGTAGCCCTGCGCAGCATAGGCCAGCCGGACAAATTCCTTGTCAAAGCTTTCCGGCTCCCGACCCTGGTTCAAACAGTACTCATAACTATCGGCCAGCCAGAAACGGGATGAATCGGGGGTATGCACCTCATCAATCAACAGCAACCGCCCATCCGGAGCCCGGCCAAACTCATATTTGGTATCCACCAGCAGGAGCCCACCCTGAAGTGCCAGGTGCTGCCCTTTTTGAAATAGCGCCAGGGCAGCCACCTGAATTTGGTCCCAAGTGAGCCCATCCAGGTAACCCTTTTCCACGACCTCGGCGCAGGTCAGACGTTCATCATGGCCGGTGGGACCGCCCTTGGTGGTGGGCGTGATGATCGGCTGCGGCAGGGGTGCATTCTTGGTCAGCTTCTCGGGAAAGCGGTACCCATAAATTTCCCGCTCTCCAAGTGA
>DAOQTN010000108.1:0-7768 GCA_035340555.1 Anaerolineaceae bacterium
GGAAAGCGCCAGAGAGGAAATCAGAAGCTGAACGGGAGGGTGAGAATTCCATTGAAAACTCCTTATTGTCTAGAACTATCATTCTAGCACCCATTATAGAACAATATTTCTATAATGTCAATAATGAGTTTTCGAAAATTTGTCCACTTTCGATTAGCCGCTCTGTCTGGCCAATTTGAAAAACCTCCGCACAATCAGCCCCAAAAACACCGCCCAGGGTACCAGCGATGCCAGTGAGAAAATCAGGCCAATTTTCCCGGCCGTGGAAGGGATGGTCATTAAAATGGCTGCGGCCAATCCCCAACTGGCGGTTGCCTTGGAGAACAGCTCGCTTTTGAACATCACCGCCGCTGTAATCAACAGCATCACCCCATTCAAGACATAATACACATCAAAAGCCGTGCCCTTGTACGTTGCCAACATGGCCTCACCTGCGCTCAGGAAAATAGCTTTTTGGGTTTCATTGGCGGCTTCGGCATGGAATTGGCTTAACCGCAGCATCTCAAATGCCGTATTGGATGCATAGTAAGCGGCAATTCCCACCAATCCCAGCGCCAGTGCGATCGACATCGCTGGTGGGTGGGTGGGCTTCAAGGCCATAAACAACGCCAGGTAGATCAGAATTAAAACCGCATTGTTGATCAGGTAAAGCAGATCCATGCTGAGGAGTCCCAGCAGCCAGTTCTTTTGGAACAATGCAAAGAAATCCGATACAGTTTCCGGTGGTGGCCAGATTATAAAGATCGCAATCTGGGCGACCATGATTCCCAGCATCGCCAGTCCGGCGATGCCGCCGAATAAAAAGAGTTTATTCCACTGGGTTTCAATTTTTGCAGTTGGGGTATGGGACGATTTCATGCGTTTTTTACCTTATGGTTGGGTCGGCGGGAAAATCTTGTCAGACAACTCTTTTTTACCATACCTCCAAAATATTATCCAGCTCTTCATGGCGCCATGAAGAGCTGGATTTGTTCACTGATGGTTACTCAGGCACTCGATTAAGGGTTTCGGTACAGGGCCTTGATTAACAGAATCCCACTGATTCCCAAGGCAATCACGGCCAGATCATATCCGATCAGCATGGCAGCCACTGCCAGAAATGGCAGGCCTTCATTTTCAATTCGACCTGATGCCAACCCGGTTAATTGGGTGGTTAACAGCCCGCTGCCCAGCAGGGCTAGCCCTACCCCTAAACTCCAGCCAATTAACTTGAGCCGGGTTCGTGCCCGAATGGCTGCCCAGATCAGCAAAGCCGCACCGATGAAGACCACCCCCATCAGCTCAGCAGGGAGGAGATAGTCGCATAGGAATTTACTGCGTTGGATGCTTCCCACGATGCAGGTCACCACCATGAACAGAATTGGGAGCCATACCAACACCGTTCCTGCAATGGCAAGTATCTTCGTGAATGTATTTTTCTTTTCCATTTTGATCCTTTCTTGGAAAACCGCTTACCATAACTCATTATTGTGGGCAACCCTGTTCGGTCAAATCGATTCAGCATAGTTGATTGTGGTATCCCCCTTTTTTCGAGCATAAATCACCATCATGGGCAGCAAAATTAGACTGGAAAGCCCCAGTGCTCGCCGGACACCAAAGCGGTCCCCAATTGCTCCCAAGCCGGTGCTGATACCCAGTGTCCCGACCATGCCTGCCTGGCTGCTCATTGAAATAAGCGTTGCGCGAATCTTGGAGGGAATATTTTGGTTCATCCAGGCCTCTGTGATGGGCGTACTGATGTTTTGTAACCCGCCTACAATCACCCAGGTGGCCATCGCCAATCCAAAGTGGGGGGTAAGTGCAAACATGACCACCGCAACGGTGGTCAGCGCTGAAAAACTTAGCAAGGTTCGCGCTGCAACCTCACGATGGCTTAATTTGATCTTGCGGCGGACGATTTCGGCTCCCACGAGGCAAAATAATCCTTGCAACATCTCCAGCACCCCGAACCACAAATTATCTTTCAATGCTCCCAGCAGCGGCAGGGTAATGGTTGGCAGGGTAAAACTTTGCAAGACATGGGCGCGTGAAAATTTATAGAACCCATCTGCAAACGCACTGCCCAGCAGGGATACCCAGAATAAGGCTTGCAGGGTGGTGGTGCCGCGTACCAGTCTGATTCCATCAGCCAATGTCGCCCAAGAGGTTTTCATCTGATCCCGCCAAGACCGGCGGCTGATTGCAGCATTCTTCTTGAAATTTGTCTCTGGCATATAGAGGATCAAGAAAATGGTCAGCATGAGCCACAACACCCCGCCCAAGATAATCGGTGCTTGATAATTCATCCAGGCTGCCAACCCAATCGACAATATGACCCCCACCCAACCAGCCGGTGTGGCAACCTGCCGCCCGCGTAAAAACACATTGCCGACATTGGCTTCACCCACTTCGTCGGTAATCCAGGCTTGTAATGCTCCGCTGATGCAGGTGTCGCCGATTGCTTCAATAAAGCCTGCCAGTAAAGCAACGGTAAAAAATGGGAATATGCCCACGGTCATGAATGCCAGTCCAATAAACATTCCCCCGATAATGACTGAGGCTCTCCGGGAGTAAAAATCAGCCACGATCCCGGTCGGTATCTCCAGCAAAAAGTTCGAAACCGTCAGCACAATGTAGAGGACCGAAACCTCGATCAGGCTCAATTGCATGACCGTGTAGTAAAGCACCCAGATGCTGGTGAAAATCAACCCGCTGTTGAGTTCACCTGTTGCTGTGCGAATATAGTAAATTGATTCAGCCGACAGCTTCTTCATCGATCTTTTCGATCTTAAAGTACACCGGTCGGGTTCCGTCTGTGCAGCAGGCAATCAGGCAATTGCCATCCTCGTACCACATACCAAACGATCCCCCGGCGGCATATCCCACCAGCACCTTGTAAATATCATCCCAGGCCCAGGGACAAAAACCAGCCGGGATGCCGCCAAATACATCGGTGATGAATTCCTGACCTTCTCTAAATAGTTCGCAGGGGCCCAGCGCTTTTTTACGCTCCTGTTCCACATAACGTTCTACCAAATCCTGATTAAATCCTCGTTTCAACACGGTGATTTTACACTTGATCATCAATACTTCCTGTGGAATGTTTTTGGATGAGATGGGAATTCTGGTTGAAATACCAGTCTGCTGGGATTATCTCACAAAAAATATAAAACGCGCCGGGCAGTTTCTTGAGCATGATACAATAATGCTGCCTTCAAAAATTTTCAAGGAGATCATGATGGATATCAATGCCTTGCGGGCCGAATTTCCGGTTACTAATCATGTGACTTATCTCAATAACGCTGCCGAATCCCCGCTGAACAACCGGGTCCGCCATCGTCTGGCTGATTATCTGGTGTTTGCCAGCGAATTGCCGCATCGGAAGCCATCTGTACGTCATGCCGTCAAGGCCATGCTCTGTGATTTGTTTGGGGGTGCGGCTGATGAATACGCCCTAGTCACCAGTACGGGAGTTGGAGTTAGCATAGTCGCGGCCGGTTATCCCTGGAAGCCTGGTGATAATATGGTGGTGCCTGCCGATGAACACTGGAATAACACCTTTCCGTGGCTGGCGCTACGCCAGCGCGGTGTGGATGTCCGTCTGGTTCCGGTGGATGCCAATTACCGGGTCAATCCTCAGGCGGTCGCTGAACGGCTGGATAAAAACACCCGCATCCTGGCAACGGCGGCAGTGGAATTCAATACCGGTTTCCGGGCCGATCTCAAGCAGCTCAGCGACATGGCCCATCGTGCGGGGGCGCTTTTCATGGTGGATGGGATTCAGGCTGCGGGTGTTTGTCCTTTGAATATTGATGCTGATGGCATTGACATCCTGGCCTGTGCCGGGTTTAAATGGCTTTTGGGTATGCCCGGAACCGGGTTTTTGTATGTCAACCACCAGGCCCAGGAAATTATCCAACCTGTCATGCCCGGCATGTTTGCGGCTGACAACACCCATACCCGCGATCTGCTCTACTTCCCCGATGCCCGCCGTTACGAGACCGGCACCATTGCTTACTCACTTTTTCACTCCTGGACAGCCGGGTTGGACCTGTTGAAAGAGGTGGGGATTGCCAATATCCATGCCCGGGTGCTGCAGCTGACGGACCACCTCATTGCCGGACTGCGGACCAGAGGTATAAAAATCGCCTCTCCGGTTGATCAGATCAGCGAACGATCAGCCATCCTCTCCCTGACGGTCGGTTCCGCCCAGGAGAATCAGGCTTGTTATGAAAAACTGCTGGCACAGGACATCATTGTTGCCCCCCGCGACGGCCGCATCCGGGTCAGCCCCAACTTCTTCAATACTGAAGCTGAAATCGATCGATTTTTGCAGGCCTTGTAACGCTGGTGAGATTACGGATCGGCGATCTTGGATAGTCCCTGGCCGATAATTTTATTGGAGAGCACGTCTATTCCAATAAAAATGGCGTTGGAGACGATCGCACCGCTAAATAATAGGATCATGACCAGAACCAACCCGCCAACGCTACTGCCGGCTGCCATTGGTGCTTGCGGAAGCACCGTAAACACCGCTGCGAAAATTGCTGTAATCAGTAAACTACTGTTAAAAATGCGCTTGAGGGTGCCAGGCAGCCGACGCCGCGGCGCCGGTGTCCCTTCTGGTGCAAGATTGAGATTGAGTGCTATTGGCTCAGCATGGTTCCAACCGTGCTTGAGCCGGTGCGCCAGCACCTGCCAAAGCACTGAAACACCAAACAGGGCGGTTGTTGCCACGCTGTACACCCGCATGATGTCCTTGCCGGTAATCGTCCCAGTCCCCTGGGAATCTATGGGCAGGATCATTCCCAGGTATTTCAGAAACGCTACATCATTGCCAATAACGACAATGTAAATGAATGCCAATCCGGAGAAGCTGATCAACACCGCCGGCGTCAAAAAGTGGATCCCCAAAAATTTCAGAAGATATCCAGCGGCAAGGACCAGAAAGGGCGTTGTCCGGGATTGACTCTGAATCATGTGTGCCTCTTTCACCTCAAATGTTGGGAAGATGTATCTGGCCTTGGTTCTCAGACGGCCAGGCCGGTCTTATGCGCCCGATTGCTTTTTCTTGAGCCACAGCAATCCCCCCAGGATCAAAATGACCAGCCCCAACCCGAAATAAAACAATTCAATCGGGGTGGGACCAGGGGGAACCTGCTTCAGGATTAAAAATTCTCCGCTGATAAACCCCATCATGCTGAGCCCGGCCGCCATGGCAGCCCATGGGCCGGCTTTTTGTTTTCTGATCATGGTAATGCCTGCCAGCAGTGAACTGCCCCCCACCACCACTGCCAGCAGCAGTCCGGGAATGGTGTAATTTTTAAAAATGCTACCCTGCAGCCATTCCAACGGAAATCGCTCTCCCTCGGCCCCCAATATTAAGGCTGCCCCACCCCCGATGGCGGTCAGGGCAATGAATCCCGTCATTATCGCAATCATGATCCGCAACCACTTATCATTCATGGTAGTCCTTTTCGCACCGCCTGCTGTCTGTCGGTCTGTTTGTCGGTCGGTCAGTGACTGGTTAGAAATTGCTCAACATCAGCAATGAATTTCAGGGTCTCCAGTTCGATCTGGCGGGTCAATTGCTCCAGGTCACTGAAATCCGGGTCATTGACCAGGATATGTTCAAGGATGGCATCGGCCCCCTGGATGGTGGCAACCAAATGGTACCGGCCCCAGGGATTATCCTGGAACAGCTGCCAGTATTTGGCTTGTACCTGCTTGTTGCTGCCTGCCAGCCAGACTTCAAAACGAAAAGCTTCATGTAGAAAAACAATGGCAATCTTCAAGCCGCGTTGTTGCAATGCTTCTGGATTAATGGCAAAATAGGTCATGTCCATGTAGCCAGGATAAATACTGCCGGGCACGGCAAAGTTGGGGTATTTGTTTTTGAAGTAGGTCCGCAGACCAAGGATATATTCCATCAAGCCCCGGTAGGCGGCTGGAACTGATCCTTGCTTCATCTGCTGTTTGTACTCGGTGAGGTTTTCTGGCAATGAGTTCATGGTGCAGAAATAACTCCTGGTGAAAAATTATCGGGTTGATCTGGCAATAGGGCCTTGTCACCTTACATTTGAGAACAACCAGTTATTTATTAAGGTATGTGATCCCCAGCAGGACTAACAGGATGAGCGTAAGCGGCGCCAGAATAATAAGGAGCTCGCGAATCTTCTTGCGTTCAGTTGCCATCTGGTTTGTCAGGGCGGTCTGTAGGGACGGTGGCATCTCAGGTCCCAAGTCCTTTTCCAGCTGAACCAGGTCTTTGATCGCCTTTTGCCACTTCCATAGACCGAACAAGGGTAGCGCATGGACTACCAGAATCAGAAGGATTTGGTTCGACCAGCCGGCAAATATGGGATACAGCAGACTGTCCAACCCGTATAAAACCATGCCTAAAATTACCGCCCAGCGAACCCGGTTTCTTCCCAGGATACCACAAGCGATAAAGGTACTGATCAGGATAAACTCCAACCCATAACCCAGTATCTGAACCAGGATCTTCATGCTGGAATTGACTTCCCAGACCAGTGCAGATACGAATTGTTCAATGAGTTGCGTCGCGCCCAAACCCAACGCGAAAAATTTTGAACCTCCGGTATAGAAAATGACCGCGTTGATGATGGAGACGCCGGCAATCACGAGAAACCAGCTCATTCCCCATTTCACCTTGCTTTGCAAGCTCAGCAAAGTCTTTACAGTTGAAGCCTGATCTGTCTTGGCCAGGGTTGACGATTGATCCATGTTTGAAACCCTCATAAAATGACTTTTGGGGATTGTTCAAAAGCTGCTGATACTGCCGAACTGCAGTTGTGGGGCAACGGCAAATTCCCCTGATCTGGAAACAGGTTGTTGTCACCTGCCGGCGCCACGCCTCATTTTGAATTTATTAACATCATAACGATCAGGATAAGCATCATGAGCACGAATGGCACCAGGACAATGAGTAAAAAGCGGGTCAGTTTTTTGGGATCTGCAGGCTGACTCGGGGACGGGGCGGCAGTAATGATGGTCTGGATGGATGAGAGCGTTCCAGTTGCCATGCTCTTTTCCAACAGAACCAGGTCCTTGATGGCCTTCTGGCCTTTCCAAAGGCCGAACAGCGCCAGAGCATGAAAAATTGTGGACAGCCAGTCTGCAAAGGCCAGAGACAACAACCCATCCAATAGATAAAAGACCATTCCGAATAATGCCGCCCAGCGGAATTTTTTCCTGCCCAAGATACCGCACGCGACGAAGACGCCAGCGAGCAGGAAATCCAATCCGTAACCGATTACCCGAATAATAATGCCTGTCGTGGGATTAACTTCCCTGACAAGAGCAGACACAGCGCCATCAATGAACTGGGTTGCTCCCAGTCCAACCACAAAGGTGATTGAACCGCCTGTAAAATAAATAATGGAGTTGATGATGGATAAACCCGCGATCCAGAAAAACCAGCTCATGCCGCCTTTTATCTGGCTTTCCAATGCCAGCATGGTTCTCGCAATTGAAATCTGGTCTGTGTTTGCCGTATTGGACATTTGATTCATACAAAAAATCCTGAGATCTAAATCTGGGGGGATGTGATTTGCGACAAGGCTTATTATACTTGCATATTAAAAACTCCGGCAAAACCGGGCTGTACCCATGGGGGACAATCTGTTTTGCCGGAGGTGGTGATTGGATCTGAAAGCTTATTTCAACAGCGACCCCATGGCCTTTTTGATGAAACCGGCGGCTTGTTTGGGGGCCAAGCGGGAGAGAAAATCCATCATCTTGGCATCGCTGCCGGCCAAAACCCGGT
>DAOQTN010000109.1:0-7763 GCA_035340555.1 Anaerolineaceae bacterium
TGGCCGATCAGAAGCCTGAGATCGGCATGCCGGTTGAGATGGTGACCCGCCGCCTGCGCTCTGACGGCGATGAGCGCGGGATGTTGATCTACGGGTATAAGTTTAGGCCCGCCTTGGCGGGTGCGGCAGTGTAAGCCAATACGAATTCGACGAAAGAGCCTGCCGGGTGGCAGGCTCTTTTTGATATAGCGCCATCCTCCTGTTGGATAAGACACGTTAACATACCTGCCTCCACGGAGACTTGTACGTTAACGTGTCTTCGGGGTAAAAGGGTGGATTACGTATACCATGATATAGTTAATCGTTCGTTGCCAGCATCACGCAAAAGAAAAGAGACCAACATGCTACCAAGACTGTTACCCGTCATACTGATTTTCACGCTTGTTTTTGGGAATCTTCTTCCAGCCCCTTCAGCATCTGCCTCCGTTGCCCCATCAACAGACTGGGATGCCATCGGCCAGACCGGCGGCCCCACTCAAGGTATCGCTGTGCAGGGCGATTATGCCTACCTCGGTATTGGGCCGCGCCTGGTGGTGGTTGATATCTCTGATCCGGCTAACCCACACCAGGTGGGCGCCACTGCCCTATTGGGCGATTTTGTTCTGGACGTGATGGTCAGTGGAACGCTTGCTTACGTGGCAGCCGGCGGGGCAGGCTTGCAGGTGGTGGATATCGCCAACCCGCTTGCCCCCGCACTCATCGGTGCATGGAATTCGCCTGGCTTTGCCGAGGGGGTAACGGTTTCTGGCAGCATGGTTTACCTGGCCGATGGTCCCTATGGGCTGCGCGTGGTGGATGTGACCAACCCTGCCACGCCATTCGAGATCGCCCATGCTTTCGACATGAACTATGCCTATGCCGTGGCAATCAGTGGGCGTTATGCCTACATCGCAGCAGGCGGGGCAGGGCTTCTGATCGCAGATATCTCCAACCCGGCCTACCCGGTAGCGTTGGGCTCTTACGATACGCCCGGCAATGCCCGCGGCCTAGTAGTTCTCAATAACCTGGCTTACGTGGCCGATGAGCGCTATGGCCTGCAGATTATCAATGTGACCGACCCGCTGCACCCGGTCTTTTCAAGCGCTTTGCAGACCTACGGGTGGGCCTTCGATGTTGCCATTTCTGGCAGCACAGCCTATCTGGCGGCGGCCTTTGGCGGCCTGCGCATCCTGAACGTACTCGATCCGGCTCACCCGCTTGAAGTCGGCAGCCTGACCTGGGCGCAAAGCAACGCCGCCGGGCTGGCGCTGGCTGGCGACCGCCTTTATCTCGCCGACCGTAAGAACGGCCTGCGGGTGATCAACAGCGCCGATCCAGCCCACCCACTTCAGGCCGGCCTGTTTAATTCATTCAGAGAAGCTCTTATGGTGGTCACTGGCGGTAATTATGCGTACGTGGCCGCGGGATACAACGGCGTACACATCCTGGATATCAGCGATCCATCTCAGCCAGTCGAGGTGGGCCACTATCCAATCGATGCTATCATCACCCAGTTAAAGTTGAACGGTGACCGGTTGTATGCCGGTTGTTTCGGCCCCAGCGGCGCGTGGGGGGATTATGTATTGGATATCAGCAATCCAACCCAACCGCAGTTTATCAGCTTTGGCCAATGGTGCGGTGAGTGCCATGGGATTGATGCTGCTGGGAACATTGGCTTTTTCGCGGACACCAATGGTGTGAGGATCGTGGACTTTACTGACCCGCTGCACCCGCAACAACTCTATGACACGCAAGAAAACACCGCCGGAGTGCTCATCAGCGGAAACCTGGCCTATATTCCACGGGGTTCTGAGCTCAAAATTTACGATATCTCCGACCCAGCCAACCCTACGGTTCTTGGCAACTTCCAGGATCCACTCGGATTCCTCCAGGCGAATGTTGTGCTTTCTGGAGCCATTGCCTATTTGAACGATTGGTGGGGCGTGCGCATATTGGATGTTACCGATCCATCCAATCCAACCGAAGTGGCTTTCTACCCAACACCCCAGGAGACCGCATGGCTGGCGCTTTCAGGAGACCGGCTGTACGTGGCAGAAGGCTCGTACGGCGTTGAGATCGTCGATGTGAGCGACCCGGCAACTCCCGTACGGGTGGGCCGTTTCGACACCCTGGGTTCAGCCCGAACGCTTGCCATTGCCGGTGGCAATTTGTTGGTTGCTGATGCTGAGGGCGGTTTGCAGATTTACCCCCTGGCCTCCCTGGAGTTGCTGCAAGCTGGCGCGGCCGCATCCGAACCACCTGCCAGGCACGAGGCCCTGGCAGAGCCTCTACCAGCCCAGTTGCCGCGCCAATTTTCCACCGCTGCCACTCACCCGTCCCTGCCATCTCACATTACTCCCGACCGGCCTGCCTCGACCTGCACCGTCACCAGCGCTGCAGATAGCGGTCCTGGCACGTTGCGAGAATGCTTGTTGAACCAGGTCAGCGGGGATGTGATCACCTTTGATCCAGCCGTTTTTCCACCCGCCAGCCCGGTGACCATTCAAGTCGGGGCTGAACGCCTGCCCTGGCTGGATACAAATATCACCCTGGATGCTTCCAATGCGGGTGTGATCCTGGATGGCACCAATGTGGGTGGAGAATGGGATCCTGGAATTGGCATCGGATCCGATAACAATATTGTGCGCGGCCTGCAAATTTATAATTTCCCTGGCGCTGGCATCGATGTGCATGGAAATAATAACCTGATCGGCGGCAGCCGGCTGATTGGTAATGGCCCCACGGGACAGGGCAATGTATTATCTTCCAACAGATTAGGTATTGCGTTATCGGACCAGGATAACCAGCTTATGGGCAATATCATCGGTCTGGATGCTACCGGCACGCAGGCTATGGGGAATGAAATCGGAATTGGTTTAGCGGGTCAAAACAATATCATTGGCAGCCTGGAAGCAGGCAAAAACAATATTATCAGCGCCAGTATCTTCGAAGGCATCGGCGCTTGCGCCCACATAGACGATGGCAACCAGATCATCGGCAATTATGTCGGCACGGATATCAGTGGAACCCTGGATCGGGGCAATGGGGGGGTTGGCATTTATGTTGAGTGTGGCACCAGCAACACCCTGGTGCAGGGCAACCTGGTCAGCGGCAACCAACTTGCAGGTATCATTTTCGGGGATCACTCATCTGATTTCAACGTGGTCATCGGCAATCAAGTTGGCACAACTCTGGATGGCAACCAGCCCTTGCTCAATGGCGGGGTGGGCATTTATGTGGGCGGTGCTGCGTACTCCCGGATCGGCGGCGCTGCCCCCGGCGAAGGAAACCGGGTCGGCACCGGCACTGTAGAAGTAGGGGGGATGTGCAGCGGTGATACGCTGGTGCAGGGTAACTGGATTGGGTTGAACGCTGCGGGGACATCCATCCTGCCCAATGCCGGCAGTATCGTCCTCTACGGTTCAACCCGCGCCATTGTGGGCGGAGCCACACCCGCCGAGTCGAATTTTGTCACCACCCTGGGAAATTTCAGCCTGGATGCCCGCTCGGCCAACAATGTGATTGCCGGCAATTTCTTCGGCCTGGCGGTTGACGGTGTGACCCCGCTGACGACTGCCGGTTTCCAGATATATACCCAGCGTAACGGAAACATCATCCAGGGTAACCAGATTGCCAATGCCACCAGCGCCGGCATCTGGGTCGATGGCGCTCAAACCAACACCATCCGGCGCAATTCGATCTGGGCCAACCCTTTCAAGGGAATTTTCCTGGATAATGGCGCCAATAACAACCTACCTGCACCCGCCATCAGCCTGGATGCTTCTGGCGGCAGCGGAACGACCTGCCCCAATTGCATAGTGGAGTTGTTTCTGGATGAAGGCAACCAGGGCCGCTTTTACCTGGACAGTTTGATCGCGGATAGCAGCGGAAACTTCACTTTCCCGCCCTACTGCCCGCTGCCCTACACGAACCTGACGGCCACCGCCACGGACCTACAGGGCAATACTTCCCAGTTCTCCGATCCCCAGGCTGTACCCTGGGATTGCGATGCTCTCAACCCGTTGCCGACGCTGAGTGCATTGGATCCCGCCAGCGTCAAGGAATTTGACCCCACCACCCTGCTGACGATCACCGGCACCAACTTTATTCCAGGCTCTGTCGTGCAGATCAACGGTGAAGGGCTTACCACACTGTATGCGGATGACAGCCATATTCAGGCGATCCTGCCGGTCGGGCAGATCACCACAACCGGAACGGTGAGCATCACAGTTTTCAACCCAATCCCGGGCGGGGGCACATCCAACGCCCTGCCACTGGAAATCCTGCCTCATGAAGTTACGGATCCCACCGACCTGGCCCTGAGCATGACGGGTGGTCCTGACCTGGTCATGCCGGGAGATGTTTTGACGTACACCTTACAGATCAGCAACCTGGGCCCGTCCCTGGCGACGGGCGTTATACTCACCGATACGCTGCCAGATGGGGTGACTCTGGATTGGGCTATCCCTTCCCAGGGCGGATGCACAGGCACAACCGTGATTACTTGTGAGCTGGGAGAGGTTTATCCTTACCTGGGCGCGTCAGTGCAGATTCGGGTGACCGTTGACGTATCTGCAAGCGGCATCCTACTCAACCAGGCCTGGGTAAGCGCGCTGGAGCCAGATCCGGACCCCCATAACAATCATAATCAGGCGCAAAGCACCGTTCACGTTAACTCGGCATTATTCTTGCCGTTGGTTGTTAGAGGACGATAATCCCAATATAGACGAAGCCCGCATCGGGGCACAGCGCCTTTGCCGCCTCCGCTCAGTGGTATTCATGGTACCCTTTCCCCATGCACACCACCGCGGCCACCAGGCTCCACGACCCTACCTCACCACCCTCACGGAGCGCGCGCGGATCGTATTAAAAGTACGGGAATAAGTTTAGGCCCGCGCTGGCGAGTGCGGCGGTGTTATAGATCTCCGTCCAGTCGAAAGAGCCTGCCATCCGGCAGGCTCTTTCGACTCGTGGACAAGCGTTGTCCGGCTCCCGGTTATTTCAAAAACAAAGCAGAACGCCCATAAATGTTACCGTTTTGGTAACTTTGTGATATACTCTGTCTATGAGAATCATCAGCCGGCGCACATTGCGAACGTTCTGGGAAAAGCATCCTGATGCTTGCCTGCCTTTGCAAACCTGGTTTCATGATGTACAGCAAGCATCCTGGGGTAGCCCTACAGACATCAAGGCGGTGTATCAGAATGCAAGTTTTCTGGCAAATAACCGGGTGGTGTTCAACATCAAAGGCAATCATTATCGGATCGTGGTGGTTGTGGTTTACCAACATGGCATCGTTCATATCCGGTTTGTCGGCACACATGCTGAGTATGACAAGATCGATGCAGATACAATCTAAAGGAGTGTTAACCATGGATATCAAACCCATTCGCAGTGAAGCGGACTACGAGGCATCCTTGAAGAAAGTCGAAAAGTTGATGAATGCTCAACCTGGCACGCCAGATGGCGATCTCTTGGATGTATTGGTTACATTGATCGAGGCTTACGAGACCCAGCACTTTCCCATCCCCGAGCCAGATGATCCGGTGGAGGTGTTAGCGTATTACATGGAAAGCCGAGGGCTTAGTCGCACTGATTTGATTCCTTACCTGGGCAGCAAGGAACGAGTTTCAGAGATTCTCAATCGCAAGCGCGGCCTTTCCTTGGAAATGATTCGGAGGCTGCATGTCGGACTGGGAATCCCTACCGATCTACTGGTGGGAGAACTTAACTACACAGCCCCCCACCCTCACCCCGCGCGCGCGGTACGAGTCTGATGTACGGGAATAAGTTTAGGCCCGCTTTGGCGGGTGCGGCGGTGTAAGCCCTGACGAAATCGAAGAAAGAGCCTGCCAACCGGCAGGCTCTTTCGTTTGGATGGGTACAAGCATCGTGGGGTTCCTCCCCGTGGCAATCCAAATTCTAGCCTGCCATCATTACAGATTCATCAATGGTAACGTGGTGACCCCCTCGCCTAACGGCAAGAGCATTTTTCCAGGATGGATCACGTAACCCGGCCGGGCTTTTGTCTTGAAATCGCGTTGAAAACCGATCAGCTCCTTGCCCATTTCAGGGCGCGGCGTTTCAGATAATTTGATCTCCAAAGGGATGAGAGTATTTTGTGTATCAATCACCAGGTCTACTTCCGCGCCAGCCGCCGTTCTCCAGAAGTACAGAGACGGTTCTTCACCGCGATGCTGATAGATTTTGTACAGGTCAGACACAACCAGGTTTTCAAAAATCGCTCCACCCATTGGGCCAGCAGAGGCATGTTCCGCATTGCGCAAGCCCACCAGATAGCACAATAACCCGGTATCCACAAAATAAACCTTCGGCGATTTGATCAGGCGTTTGCCAATATTGGCAAAATAGGGGCGCAGGATGAAGATCTGGAAGCTCGCCTCCAGGATAGAGATCCAATCCTTAGCCGTGTTGACCGACACACCCACATCACGCGCCAGTTGACTCAGGTTCAAAAGCTGAGCGCTCCTGGCTGCCAGCGCCCGCAGAAAGGTTTGGAAAAGGGTTAGATCACCGATATTGCGCAGGTTGCGCACATCACGTTCCAGGTAGGTCTGGATATAACTGCTCTGCCACAGGCGGGCATCCCGGTCTGGTGACAGGGCGATCTCGGGGTAGAAACCGCGCAGCGTTTGCTCCCACATCTCTGCAGCAGATTGGAAGGGCAGATCGGCAGCAGGCGCATCCCATGGTAACGGTCGTTGCAACTGCCCGGCAATTTCCCGGCGCGAGAGCGGCAACAGCTTAAGGATCGCGGCCCTCCCTGCCAGGCTCTCCGTCACCTGCTGCATGAGCAGTAAATTCTGTGAGCCGGTGAGAATGAATTGCCCGGGTTGATTGCGGTTCGAATCAATTCGCTCCTTGATGTAGGGCAGTAAATTGGGGGCATATTGGATTTCGTCAAAAACAACCGGTGCGGGGTATAAGTTCAAGAAGCCACGTGGATCATTGGTTGCAGCCAGGCGCACATCGGGCGGCTCAAGGGAAACAAGCGGGTAGTTTTGCCCAAAAAGGTGCTTCAGCAACGTGGTTTTGCCCGATTGGCGCGGGCCGACCAGCACAACCGCCGGAAATTGTTCAGCGGCTTTGTTCAGAACAGGCTCAATGCTGCGCGGGATATAATCAGCAGGCATGGCAACTCCTTGTGTATATTTGCAATTATACTGCAATTTTACAAGCCCACCCAACAAACTCCCCCCCTACCTCACCACCCTCACCCACTGCGCGCGGTACGAGTCTGATGTGTGGGTATAAGTTCCGCCCGGTGATGCAGCACTAGCCGCTGTGTGGATGAATACATGAACCGCCTTCCAGAGATGGATGGCGGTTTTTAATTTATCAAGCTTATCATCAGTATGATCGTATTGGGTGGTTTTGATCCGTTTTGGTTCCTTGGGTCGCGGTACTTGGGATTGCTACTCCGATCTTGATCTGGACGTGGTGGTTGCAGACGGCATCCAGGTTGATGTTGAGGCAGAACTTATCCACCTGGGCCACTCTCTTGCAGCGATTGATGAACAAATTGTTCTGCTGATCCCCGGCGATGACGATGCAGATGTGGTATTTAAGTCATTAATGGAATTATCCATTCGCTACCACCCGCTCGTCAACACCAGTCCCAATATTGTCGACAGTATGCTGCTTTTACTGGGGAGAATTGACCTCGCCACCATCGAAACCGCAGGTTTAGCCAACCAAAAGTTGGATCATGAACCCCTTAGCAGAGAACTCGATCGGTGTGTTCGCTATGCTCTTGAAGTAGA
>DAOQTN010000110.1:0-7708 GCA_035340555.1 Anaerolineaceae bacterium
GGCGACAAGGGCAGCGTGCTGCACGTGATCTTCGGGGCGCCGGTGGCGCACGAGGACGATGAGCTGCGCGCCGTGGGCTGGACGGTGGATCTGCAGAATGCTGCGCGCCAATTCCCCTTCATCACGGCCCAGCATATCGGCATGACGCGCGGCCAGGTTTACGCCGGGGCATTGGGAGCTGCGGTGCGCCGCGGGTACACCTTGATGGGGGATGAGGTCAATGCCTCGGCCCGGTTGATGCAGGCCGCCCAGCCGGGCCAGACCCTGGTCAGCCAGCGCATCATGCAGGCAGCCCAAAAACGTTACATGTTCCACCAGTTTCCCGGCTTCCAGGTCAAGGGTAAATATGAGGCGGTGCCGGTAGCGACACCGGTGGCCCCGCTGCCGCCCATGCCGCAGATGATGCCGGCGGGTCCGCTGGTGGGGCGCGATGGCGAGGTGGCCGTGCTGGAAGAGGCGCTGAATGCCTTGATGGCGGGGCAGGGGAAGACGCTGCGCGTGGAGGGTGACACCGGCTTGGGGAAGACACGTCTGGTGGCCGAGCTGGTGCAAAAAGCAATGATGCGCGGTGTGCGCACGTTGGTGGGCAGCGCCCTGAGCACCAGCCTGGCCAGCCCTTATTACCCCTGGCGCGAGATTTTGAACGCCCTCTTCGGCCTGCAGCCCATCTGGCCGGCCCAACAGCAGGCCATGCAGATACAGAACATGCTGCAGTGGATCAACCCGGAATGGATCCCTCGCGTGCCGTTGTTGGGCGACCTGTTGGGCCTGGAAATTCCCGACACGCCCATGACGGCCGCCTTTGACGCCCGCCTGCGCCGGGAATCGCTCTTTGCCCTGCTGGGCGACCTGCTGGCGCGCATGGCCATGCAGCAGCCGCTGCTGATCTTGATCGAAGATTGTCACTGGGCTGATGAGGCCTCGCGAGCCCTGATCGAGGCGCTGGCGCTCAGCCTGGCGGGTGCGCGCGTGCTGCTGGTGGTCACCCACCGCCCTTCTGACCAGCCCGACCGCCCCATTTTACCTGGCCTGGCAGCTGCGGGGCATGTGAAGCTGCAGGAGCTTGCGCCAGCCTCCGTCCAAATGCTGGCGGCGGCCCGGCTGGGGGCTGAGCTGCCCCCGGATTTGCTGGCCCTGATCCAGGAGCGCGCCCAGGGTATCCCCTTATTTGTAGAAGAACTGGCCGAAACCATCCGTGAGACAAGCAAGCTGCAAGCGGTGGGCGGGCATTGGCAGTTTACCAGCACCGGAGACGCACAAAAGCTGCCCGACACCATCCAGGGCGTGGTGCTGGCGCGCCTGGACCGCCTGGGAGAGGATGCCCGCCTGACCCTCTCGGTGGCCAGTGTGGCCGGGCGCACCTTTGACGTGGACCTGGTTTGTGATGTGCATCCCGCACAGGCAGATGGGCCGGTGGTCAAAAAACAAATGCAAAACCTGGAGCAGCGCAGCTTTGTGCAGCAAGAGAACCCTGATCCCGGGTTGAGTTACCGCTTCCGCCAGAACGTCACCCAGGAGGTGGCTTACGGCACGCTGTTATATGCCCAGCGCAGGGCGCTGCACCGCGGCGTGGCGGAATGGTACGAGCGTACGCGGCCGGATTCGCTCAGTGTGGTGTATCCCCTGCTGGTGCAGCATTACCACAATGCCGAGGACGTTTCCAAGGAGTGCCATTATGCCGGGTTGGCGGGGGAGCTGGCCGCCGGGCAGTATGCCAACCAGGATGCGCTGGCCTATTTCAGCCGCGCCCTGGCGCTGACACCTGCGCAGGACCAGCCGGCGCGGCTGAGGCTGCTGCTCAAACGGGAGGCCGTCTATGACCTGATGGCCGAGCGCGAGCTTCAGGCGCAGGACCTGGCGGTCTTGGCAGAGCTGGCCGGGCAGATTGGAGAGGCCATGAGCCAGGCACGTGTGGCCCTGCGCCAGGCGCACTATGCCGAAGTGACCGGCGATTACCCGCAAGCGGCTGGCCGGCTGGAACAGGCGGTCGCGCTCTCGCAAGACCTCCAGAATATCGAAGCGGAGGCAGCTGCTTTGATGCAGTGGGGTGGTCTGCTTTGGCTGCAGGGCGATTATGCGGCGGCCGGCCCGCTCCTGGAAGAGGCCCTGTCCAAGGCAAGGCAGGCCGGGCTGCCATTGTTGGAGGCGGACAGCGCCCGAAATTTGGGCCTGGTATTCATGGATCAAAGCCAATACCCGGCGGCCAGGAGGTATTTCGAGCAGGCCCTGGAAATTTACCACAGCCTGGGCAACCGCGTGGGGGAGGCCAAGGCGCTCAGCAACCTGGGGATCATCCACAGTTGCCTGGATGACCGTCGTGAAGCGCGTTCCTGTCACGAGCAGTCTCTCCAGTTACGCCGCAGCATCGGCGATCTCACAGGCGAAAGCATTGCCTTGTTTGAGCTGGGGATGCTGTGCGATGAACAAGGCGACGCCCCAGGGGCGCTGGGGCTTTATGCCCAAGCCCTGGAGATCAGCCGGAAGATCGGCAACCGGCGCAACGCGGCACTCATCTTGAACAATATTGCTTGCGTCCAGATGGCCCAGGGTGATTACCCGGCTGCCCAGCAATCCCTGACGCAGTCCTTGCAAACCCGGCGGCTTTTGGGCAACCGCCTAGATGAAAGTTACACGCTGTGTTCCCTGGCGCTGCTGCAGTGGCGAATTGGCAGGATGCAAGATGCGCAGGAGAACGCCGACCAGGCCTTATCCGGAGCAAAAGAAGCGGGGGACCGTCACCTGGAGGGGCTGACCTGCACGCTGATTGGGCACATCCTGAGCGACACAGGACACCTGCCCGATGCATTGAACGCCTACCAGCAGGCAGCTGAAATTTTCCGTGAGCTGGAGCAGAATAATAACTTAATGGAGGCGCTGGCCGGCTTGGCAAAGGTTAATCTGGAGACCGGCCAACTGCAGCCGGCGCTGGAGCTGGCCCAGGCCATCCTAGGTCACCTGGAAAGTGGCTCGCTGGAAGGGGCAGACGAGCCTTTGCGGGTTTACCTGGTGGCCTACCAGGTCCTGGCTGCCAACCAGGACCCGCGCGCACAGCAGATGATCCAGGCCGCCCAGGCGCTGTTGACCCAACAGGCTGATTCGATTGCGAATCCGGCTGCCCGCCAGGCCTTCCTGGATATTGCATTACACCACGCCATCCTGCTGGCAGCGGCCCAAGCCGGCTGAGCGGGATCCGATTTCTGTAAGACTGACAAATTATTCATGAGGGGAACGGGTCGTATACGATAGAGAGGAGAATGTAGAAATGAACCCCTTGACTCAGCGTGCGCTCAGGATGCTCGGTAGAGCTGTGACCATTCTGCTGGCAATTGGCCTGTGCCTGGGAGCGCTGGCCTGGCCCCCGGAGCCGGCGCGGGCCTGGCCCGGCGATCTGGGGGTCGGCTGGACCTCGCCCGACTTCGACTCCAGCTATGCCGTTGCCCTGGGCGACTATGACAGTGACGGCGATCTCGATTTTGCCCTGGGCAACTATTCCACCACCGAGGAAAGCAAGATCTTCCGCAATGATGGGAATGGCGTCTTTACCTAGGTATGGACCGCACCAAACCCTGCCTGGACCACGGCCCTCGCCTGGGGGGATTACGATAACGACGGCGACCTGGACCTGGCGGTTGGCAATCAGGCACCCTTTTTTAACCAGGTGTTTCGCAATAATGGCGGCGTTTTTTCACAAGCCTGGGCGGATACAACAACCCTGGCCACTTCTGATCTCGAGTGGGTGGACTATGACGCAGATGGTTTGATCGATCTGGCAGTCGGCATTTCTGGTCAGGGGCCCCTGGTTTACAAGAACTGGAATCCAACCTACCTATGGTCGCCGCCCAATTGGTATCGCGGCATGCCTTATGGCGGGACCGGCTCGGACGCCATCGCTTTTGTCAGCTATCCGAGCTGTGCCGATTCCTATCCTGACATTGCGATCGGTGACGCAAATGGGCAGGTCCATATTTTTTGCCATCTCTACAACGCTACCTACGGCAATCACTCCTGGCAGCATGTCTGGAGCTCGAATGAAACCATGAGCACCTACTCCCTGGCGTGGGGGGATTGGGATAATGACGGCGATCTGGATCTGCTCGCAGGGGCGGATGGCATCAGCCGGGTCTATGAACCCGCTCTTTCGAATTACGGTGCCGTCTGGAGCTCGGAAAGTGCTCAACATACCCGTGCTGCCGCCTGGAGCGATTGGGACCAGGATGGTGACCTGGATGTGCTCATGGCCAATGACCAGGGCGAGCAGCTCCGCATCTACAATAATAATACCGTGGAGACCCCTTCGGTTGCGGATGCCGGGCGACTGACCCTGGATTGGACCTCTCCGGAGGTCTATCGAGCGTTCGCGCTGGATGTCGGCGACCTGGACGGCGATACCGACCCCGATCTGCTGATCAGCACCCCAAGCTCTTCAATCATTTACTATAATAACAACCTCCCCATCACCCCCGGCTGGTCCTCCGCGGGAGCCAACACAACCCTGGACCTGGCCTGGGGCGATTGGGACAATGACGGCGACCTGGATCTGGCTGTCGCCAACCGGGATGAACCCAACCTTGTTTATCAAAACAACGGCGGCGAATTATCCCTGGCCTGGACCGATCCGTCGCCCAATTTCAGCTTCGGCGCGGCCTGGGGGGATTACGATGGGGATGGCTACCTGGACCTGGCCGTGGCCAACTGGGGTTTACCCAGCCGTGTTTACCACAATACAGGCGGCGAACTGGAGCCAGCCTGGTCCTCACCCACCACCCTCGATGCGACTTGTGTTTCCTGGGCTGATGTTGATGGCGACGGCGACCTGGACCTCCTCCTTGGCACCCGGTACCAGGGGACGCGCCTGTACATCAATACGGATGGTGAATTCACCCTCACCTGGACGTCCACGGAGAATTGGTACAACGTATCACTGGATTGGAGTGATTACGATCAGGATGGCGACCTGGACCTGGCGGTTGGCAATGTCAGCACGGGAAGGGGATTCATTTATCGGAATGACGCTGGCGTCTTTTCGGTGGCCTGGTCTACGCCGGATGGGGATTCCGGGCCCCTGGCCTGGGGCGACTGGGATCTGGATGGGGACCTGGATTTGGCGGTGGGGTATATTAACCTGTATGCAAAGATCTATGCCAGCAGCGGTGGGGCCACCCCCACTTTCACGGAGGCCTGGACTTCTCCGTTTGGCTGGCAGTACACGAACGAAATTGATTGGGCGGATTGGGATGGCGATGGCGACCTGGACCTGGCCTTCGGCAATTCATTTAATAGAAGCCACATCTTCCTCAACCACACAGCTGAAAATCCCGCAGTTGCCGATAGTGAGCGGCTGCACTGGGGCTGGTCTACCCAATCAGGCGCTGACACCTCGGCTATTGCCATCGGCGATGTGGACAACGATGGCGACCCGGATTTGGCAACGGGCAATTATGCCACCGCCAGCCAGATCTACCTCAACGGGGGCAACCGCATGGCGCTCGATCTTTCCACAGGTGAGCGGTCCGCCGGCAGTGCTGTGGCCTGGGGCGATTACGACGGCGACAATGACCTGGATCTGGCAGTTGGCAACGGCGATTTTTGGAATGGGGCGAAGATCAGCCGTATTTACCGCAACGACAATGGCGAGCTGATCCAGGTCTTTTCTACGCCGGCGCGCCAGACCTCAAGCCTGGCCTGGGGCGATGTGGATGGCGACGGCGACCTGGACCTGGCGCTGGGGAATTTCGTTTCAGCCAATGAGGTTTACCGGAACAACGGCGGCGGAAATTTCACCCCCTACTGGAGCGCCGCCTGGACCTTTGAGGCCACCTCCGGCGTGGCCTGGGGGGATTATGACAGCGATGGCGATCTGGACCTGGCGGCGGCCATGGGCAATGCCGCCAACAGCGGTATCTACCGCAATACGGGTACCAACCTCACCACTGCGCTGGAGTGGACGGCGCCAGATACTTCAGGCTCAGTAGCCGTGGCCTGGAGTGACATTGACCTGGATGGCGACCTGGACCTGGCTTTTGCCAGCAAAACGGGGGCGCACAAGATCTTTCTCAACGATAACGGCAGTTTCAGCCTGTTCCAGTCCTTGCCCAGCACGGGCACTGCAACCGGGCTGGCGTGGGGCGATTACGATGGAGACGGGGACCCCGACCTGGCCGTCGCGAATTCTGGTGCGGCCAGTGTGCTGTACCGCAATGATGCCGGCATGCTCGTGTTCGATCAGATGATTTCCACCGTCGCGAGCACCCTGGCCATCGCCTGGTCAGATTGGGATAACGATGGGGATTTGGACCTGAGCCTGGGAGATGGTGTGGATCGCACGCTGCACTATGAAAATGACGCGGGCAGCTTTACCCTGGCCTGGACCCCCGATGAACGCCGGGATGTGCGCAGCCTGGCCTGGGCGGATTACGACCAGGATGGCGACGAGGACATGGTCGTTGCGACCGAAAATTTACCGGCCCGGGTGTACCAGAACCGCACCTCCGATAGTATTGCCCAGGGAGACCTGGTCACGGCTCGTGTGGCTTACCCGGGCGGCGGGGCGGCCCAGTTCTATAGCTCGGCTCTGGTGTTGGAAGGGCCGACGATCAACATCAACTACACCTTGTACGATGACCAATCCGACGCGGCCCGCTTCGTCGAGGCCTTCTATTCCATTGATAACGGCTCGACCTGGGAGCCGGCCCTGGCATCCACAGGGACGACCACCACCAACCTGGCCGCCAGCCCCACGGGGACCCAGCACACCTACGGGTGGGATGTTTATGGCTCGGGCTTTTTCGGCCGTTCCGACCAGGTGGTCTTCCGCCTGGATGTCTACCAGGGCTTCACCAACCCCGGTCCTTACCAGTTTGCCCTGACCACCGCCCGCTCGATGCCTTTCCGGGTGCGTGGTATGCAGGTGCGGGTGATGAATGGCGGCGCCCCCGTCTCAGGGGCCCTGGTATACCGCCTCCCGGCAGGTGAAACGGGTGATTTCCAGCCGTATCAAGACCTGGCCGGCAATGCTTATACCACCGATGTACTGGGTTACCTGCGGGGCCGGGGCACCCTGGAGATCGGTGATCAATTGGTGGCGCTGTATCCATACGCGACCACCGACTCTTATGGGCTGTATTACACCTCCGCCGCGCCGACAACCAATGGGATCAACCCCGATACCGTCACCACGCCCGGGCCTCAAATCCTCACCGTCTCGTCAGGTAATCCGCTCCTGCTCTTCAACCTGGATGTTTCCCTGGAGTGGGATGCGCGTACCGACAGCGATTACCTGATCCGACTGGAAGCGGATATCGAGCGCGCCAGCGAGTTCCTTTATGATTGGACGAACGGACAGGTCGCGATGGGGCGGGTGACGATTTACCATGCCCGCGAGCATTGGAACGATGCGGATGTGCAGATCTATGCTTCCAACCACATGCGCCCGAATGCCTCACAGGGTGGGATTACCACCGCCGCGCTGCCTGACCCGCAAGGCGTCATCACCTATTACCCTGGGCAGGTTCACATGGGCGCCACCTGGAACCGGTATGGAGAGCAAGGCTCGCTGGCCGAAGATTGGCCGCGCACCCTGGCGCACGAACTGGGCCACTATGCGCTTTATCTGGACGACAATTACCTGGGGAGGCAAGACGGCAGCTTTACTTCACTGGACCCGGCGGCCTGTCCAAGCGCCATGTCTGATCCCTACCGTCAGGCTTCA
>DAOQTN010000111.1:0-7706 GCA_035340555.1 Anaerolineaceae bacterium
GTTTGCGGGCTTCGCCCGAGTTCATCCTGGCATTGGGCTTGCCGGCTTGTTCCTGCAGTTTGAGTTCTTCAGCACGGTGGTCCCAATAGCTGATTTCCCGCATCAGGCGCTGTCTCACCGCCGCTTCGGTCTTTGCGATGAGCGCGAGGCGGGGTTCACGCACGTCATTGAGATGCTCGGGCACCACCTCGCCGATGGCGTGGCCCAGCGCGTGTTTTTCCAGATCGCGTGTGATCCAGGCACACTCCGGGCGCTGGAGCAGTGCTTCAATACCGGGTTCCCCTTCAGCCAGGGGGCGGTAATCCAGGTAAGGGGCGTAATGCATATGGTGGGCCTGTCCGGCGGCGTTGACCTCCACATACAACATCCGCCTGGAGATCACACGCCGTTCACCTGAACGGGTCAGACCGGCGTCCTGGATGGCATGCTCCAGGTAGAACAGCACCCGCGGCTGGGTGCCGGCATCGCGTTCATCCACCAGCACGGTTCCCCGTTTCAACAGGTCGCGGTAACGTTCCAGGGTCACATCGAGGACCGAGTCCAGCAGCGGGTGTCCGGGGCAGATGAAAGCCGCCAGCGGCTGGCCGGATGGGGCCACCAGGTCCTTCTCAAAAGCAATCCGTTCGTACCGGTTCAGGACGGGTTCCCCGGTGCCGGTCATCCGGTCCCGGTTGCGCACCAGGGCAGGCACATGATTGATCTCGTAGCGGCGCGGCTCGCGCTCGCGCATGGTTCCGCCCAACTGCCGGAAGGCCGCCGTGAAGAATGATTCGATATAATGCGGTTGAAGCCGCCGGGCTTCTGCACGCTCCATCTCTGCGCGAATGTGCATCACCCGGGCGGTATCCATCACGTCGTGGGCCAGGACACTCTCTTCCATCAGTTTGCCCAACTGGTTTTGATCCAGGGCACTGTCCACAATCTTGGTCAGGTATTCCCGCACCTCGGGTTGATCACCATAGCGGATGGCCTGAACCAATAATTCGCGCAGCGACCGGCCGGCGAACTCCAGCTTTCCCAGCACGTCAAACACCTGGCCCCCCAGAGCCTGCCGGGCTTGTTCCAGTTTATCCAAAAGCCGGAGGTAGACATCGCCTTCGCGCGTTTCCTCGGCAACCAGGTTCCACAGGTGGCAGACTTCCGTTTGTCCAATGCGATGAATGCGGCCAAAACGCTGTTCGATGCGGTTGGGATTCCAAGGCAGGTCATAGTTGACCATCAGGTGGGCCCGCTGCAGATTAATGCCTTCACCGGCGGCATCGGTCGCCAGCAGCACCTGGATGTGGGGATCAAACTGGAACGCCTCCTGGACTTTCACGCGTTCCTCGCGCCCCAGCCCTCCATGAATCTGCACCACAGCCTCTTTTCGCCCCAGCAGTGTGACAATGCGATTTTCCAGGTAATGAAGCGTGTCGCGGTGCTCCGTGAAGATCACCAGCTTTTGGTGGGGCGAGGAAACGGGGCGGGCCATTGTCCCGGAATCGGGGACCGCTTCTTGATCCCCCGCCAGAGGACCGGCGCCAACCGGACTAAAAATTTCATTCAACAGACTGGCCAGTTCACGCCACTTGGTATCCATCCGGCTGGTTCGAACCTCAAGAGCCAGGGCCTCCAGGCCGGTCAGCGTATCAATTTCAGCCTTTAACTCGGCCAGGCTGCGCGCGGCCGTCGCCTGATCCAGGACTTCCTCTTCCGCCTGCTGCAGCTCATTTTCGGGGGCTTCTTCCAGATCTTCAATGGCCTCGGTATCCAGTTCGGGTTCTTCCGGGGCCAGGATGGTGACAATCTTGCCGGCGCGCTCAAGCAGCTGCAGCTCGCGATGCCGTTTCTCCAGACGCTCGCGGCGACGCTTTAACGACTGGTAAATCGCTTCCGGCGAAGATGCCAGCCGCCGTTGGAGGATGGTCAGGGCAAAGCCGACCGTCCCGGCCCGCTTTTCATTGGCCAATGCTTCCGCCCGATTGAACTCTTCCCGCACATATTCGGTGACCTTCTTGTAAAGCCGCGCCTCCCCATCCGAGAGCTTGTAGGGCACCGTGTGGGCAATGCGCTGCGGGAACAAGCGGGTGCCGTCAAATTTTAAAAGGCTCTCCTTGACCATCCGGCGCATCATATCGGAAACATCGGTGGCATGCACGCCGTCCCTGAAACGGCCTTCAAAGCGATCACCGTCAATCAGGGCCATGAACAGTTGGAAGTCCGCCTCTTTTCCATTATGCGGTGTGGCCGTCATCAGCAGAAAATGACGGGTCAGGCCGGACAGCAGCTGTCCCAAACGGTAGCGGCGGGTGGTTTTGACATCGTTGCCAAAAATGGTGGCGGACATTTTATGGGCTTCGTCGCATACCACCAGATCCCAGCGGCAGTCCGGGGCCTTCAGCTTTTCCTGCACACTCTCGTCACGCGACAGTTTGTCCAGGCGGGCAATCACCAGATTGTTTTCCATGAACCAGTTGCCGGTGCGGGCGGCCTCCAATTTGTCATTGGTCAGGATGTCAAACGGGAGATGGAAGCGGCGATATAACTCATCCTGCCACTGTTCGGCCAGGCTGCCCGGGCATACAATCAGACAGCGCTGCAGGTCGCCCCGGGCAATCAGTTCTTTGATCAACAGTCCGGCCATGATGGTCTTCCCGGCACCGGGGTCATCAGCCAGCAGGAAACGGAGCGGCTGGCGGGGCAGCATGGCCTCGTACACGGCGGTGATCTGGTGCGGCAGGGGATCAATCAACGAGGTGTGAACCGCCAGCACCGGGTCAAACAAGTGCGCCAGGCGGATGCGCTGGGCTTCGGAAACTAACCGAAACAGTGCGCCATCCCCGTCAAAGCTCCACGGCCGCCCTTGTTCGACGATTTCCAGGCGGTTTTCATCGGCCCGATACAGCAGTTCATTGGCCACTTTGCCGGTGGGTGTCTTATAGGTCAGCTCAAGAGCTTCCGAGCCAAACCATTGGACGGAAACCACGCTGACCAGGCTGTCCGGCAAAATTCCCCGTACGGCGCCATTTGGTTTGAGATCTTCCAATCGCATGATGGGCCCCTTCTGGATACCCCGGAATTGTCCACCGATCCTTCGACCATTGGAGGTGGGAGGATGTCCGACCACGGACCTGGCGAAAATACCAAAAATTTTCCTGCGCGGACGTTTCTAATATTATACACTTGATCAGTTCCAGAGAACGACGCGAGCAGGGCGCGGGATTTCGAAGCCGTACGGAAAAGCTGCAAGACGCCACCTGTGGGGTGCCTTTGCTGACTGCCGCAGGCATGGCATTTGGGCCTGGGTTGATTTTAATGTTTGTCACCTCAACGCAGGTTGGCTGAGTAAACCCGCCAACGATGGACATTTAATGCTGGGTTGACAGTCCCGATGGATCTGCGCATCACCGACTGCCACGACTCCCCGCCGCCGACTTGGCCCCAAAATCGGTGAGTGAGAATCCCCTCCCCCAGGTATTGGCAAATTAATGTTACCGGCGGCTACCCCAGGTGCGGTTTGGGGTGTCCCCCATGAAAAACCAACCCCTCACGGACAGACCCGGGACATATGGCTCCCAAAACGTGGTTTTGGCGCATTTTTTTTACTGGTGGGGGCGGAGGGAATTGTAAAGTCGATCATCCCATTGATCGACATTTATCGTCATTTATCGTCATAATGACCACTGTGACCGGCCCCTAAATTTTTATTCCCGGGGTGTGACCCATGGCACATCCGCCGGTAGGGCGGGGGGGAATATACTGTAGCTGACAAAATTTCCTTGGAGGTTGTCATGCGTGTTCTGATGCTATACCCCGAATTCCCCGATACATTCTGGAGCTTTAAGCACGCCCTGCGCTTTGTGCGCAAGGCGGCATCCTCGCCCCCCTTGGGGTTGATCACCATCGCCGCCCTGCTGCCGGCCACCTGGGAGAAGCGTCTGGTGGACCTGAATGTCACCCGGCTGCGTGAGCGGGACATTGCCTGGGCGGACGTGGTGATGATCTCGGCGATGATTGTTCAGCGTCAATCCACAATTGAACTGATTGCGCGCTGCAAAAAGGCGGGCAAAAAGGTGATTGCCGGCGGCCCGCTTTTCCTGGCGGAATGGGAAAGCTTCCCGACGGTGGACCACTTCATCCTCAATGAGGGGGAGATCACCCTGCCGCTTTTCCTCAGCGACCTGGCGCGGGGCTGCCCGCAGCGGGTCTACCGGACCGATGATTTCGCCGACATGGCCCAGACGCCCACCCCGCTTTGGGAACTGGTGGACATGTCCAAATACGATTCCCTCAGCATCCAATATTCGCGCGGCTGCCCGTTCCAGTGTGATTTCTGCAACATCACTGCGATGCTGGGTCGGCGCCCGCGCACGAAATCGGCGGCGCAAATCATTGCCGAACTGGACAAAATGTATGCCCTGGGCTGGCGGCGCAATGTTTTCTTTGTGGATGATAACTTCATCTCCAATCGCCGGCAGTTGAAAGAAGAGATCCTGCCGGCCCTGATCGCCTGGCGGCGGGGTAAAGCGGGCTGCAACTTCTTAACCGAGGCTTCAATCAACCTGGCCGACGATGAGGAATTGATGCAGTTGATGACTGCGGCCGGGTTTGTGTCGGTGTTTGTGGGCATTGAAACCCCGGATGAGGTCAGCCTGGCGGAATGCAACAAGGGCCAGAACGTTCACCGCAACCTGATGGACAGCGTGCACTGCCTGCAGCAGCACGGCCTGCAGGTCATGGGCGGGTTTATTGTGGGCTTTGACAACGATACCGAGGCCACCTTTGACCGCCAGATCGACTTCATCCAGAAAAGCGGGGTGGTCACGGCCATGGTGGGCATGCTGCAGGCCATCCCCGGCACCCTGCTTCATGATCGCCTGACCGCCGAGGGCCGCATTGCCCACCAGGCGACCGGTGATAATGCGGATGGCACCACCAACATCATCCCCCGCATGGGGATTGAAAAACTCCAGGCCGGCTACCGCCGTCTGATGGCGGAGATTTACTCCCCCCGCCGTTTTTACGAGCGCGTCAAAACCTGCCTCAAGCTGTATCAGCCCTCCGGTAATGCCCCGGTGCATCTCCAATTCGATGAGATCTACGCTTTCTTGCGTTCTATCTGGAAACTGGGTATCATTGGAGCTGAGCGTGGAGAATACTGGAAATTGTTCTTTTGGACCCTGTTCCACCATCCCCGCAAGCTGGCACTGGCGATCACGTTCACCATTTACGGGTTTCATTTTCGCCAGGTCAACGCATTAAACGGTATTTCATGAAGAGTGAACAACAATGACCTCCCACCCAATTGCGCTTATCACTGACAGCACCTGTGACATCCCGGCTGAACTCCGGCAGCAGTATCAGATCGGCATCATTCCCCTCACAGTGGTCTGGGGCGGCCGCCAGATGCTGGACGGCGTGGAGCTATCCGCGGAAGCCTTCTATGAACGCCTGGTCAAGGACCCGGAATTTCCCACCACCTCCCAACCCTCGCCCAGGCAGTTTTTTGATGCCTTCAAAGCCCAGCAGGCGGCCGGGGCCCGGGAAATAGTCGTCATCACCATCAGCAGCGCGATGAGCGGCACGATTGAATCGGCCCGCCGGGCGGCTGAGATGATCGACATCCCCATCCATATTGTGGATTCCAAATCCAATTCAATGAGTCTGGGCTGGCAGGTCCTGGCCGCTGCCCGGGCCCGTGAAGCCGGGGGCGACGCCGCGGCCATGATTGCCGCCGCCAACCGGGCCCGCGAGCGCATGGTCTACATCATTGTGCTGGATACCATGGACTACCTGTACAAGGGCGGCCGCATCGGTGGCGCGGTCCGCTTCCTGGGGTCGCTGCTTAAAATCAAGCCGCAGATCACGGTGAATCATGAGACCGGCAAGGTTGAAGCCGGCATCCCGGCCCGTTCCCGCGAGAGCGCCATCAACGGCTTGGTGCGCGACTTTTTCCGCCGCCTCAATCCCCAAGGCCGGCTGCACCTGGCCGTGCTGCACAATGCCGCCTACGAGGATGCCCAGACGCTGGCCGAGCAGATGCGCCGCGACCATGCCCCTGCCGAACTGGTGATGTCCATTGTGTCCCCCTGTTTGGGGGTGCATACCGGGCCGCGGGCAATTGCGCTGTGCGGCTATACCGAGGAATAGGATCCGGGCCCGACGCCAGCCCCGCCGGGCTTTTTGTCAGCCGGCGTCCACCCTCTGGCGGTGGCCTGGGGTGATCGGGCCGTTCCATCGAAAAGTGCCGGGGATATTGCAGCATCTCAAAACCCTTTGACGCGCCGCGCCAAGGGCGTTTTGGCGCCGCTCAGGGGACCGCGGGCTGATAATCCAGCCCACTGATCTGCTGGTCCACCAACAGTTCAAGCGCGGTGCCGTCACTGTTGATCCGGTAGGGCTTGCATTCGTAGGTGCCGGACTTCTCGTTGTATTCAAAGATGATCTGACGATTATTGGCCCAGCGGGGGTTGCTGCCGATGCCGAAAATATTCTTGCCCGGTTCCAGGCTGATCGTCGGATCGGGCGCGTGCCGGGTCAGATTGATCAGGCCGCTCCCATCTGCATTGACCACGTAGATATCGCCGTACTCGGCCCAGCTGTCGGCACCGCCCATCACGCCATGGGTGGTATGGAAGGCGATTTTTTGTCCATCCGGGGACCAATCCAGGCTGGCAATCATTTGATCGGGCAGTGCGGCCAGGATTTTTACCAACCCCCCCCCGTCAATATTGATGCGGTACAGGCCGTCAGCAGCGAAAACTATTTTTTCGCCATCCGGTGAGGCCACCGCTGAAACGATGGCAGCTCCCGTCTTCTCATAAATGATATCGTCTCGCCCGGAATTGAGATCAAACAGGTGAATGCTGGAGACAAAATCGCCTGCGCCGAAGGAAAAGCCGATGTAGAGAATTTGCTGCCCATCCGGCAGCCAGGACGGGTATTTCGCTTCGGCCCCCTTGAGAATTGTTCGGCCGCCCGTCCCAGCGCGGTTGATCAGGGCGAGATCGCCTTGGATATTGGTATACAAAATGCTGCCGCCATCGGGAGACAGCCTCGGGGACAGTTCCCAGATGGATCCCGAAGTGGTGATATTTTGCAGCTGGCTGCCATCGGGCTGCATGACCCAGAGATCCGAATTGCTTTCAAAGCAGAGCCAGCCATCCAGCGGCAGCACGGCTGCCGGGGTCGGCGTCGGGGTTGGTGGTGGTGGTGATGGGGGTGGTTCCACCCCGGTTGTTTCGGTCAAGCCACTCCGGGTCTCAGCGCCGCCGGGTTTGCCGGTTTGGGGCTTTGAGTCAGGTCCATCAGCATCGGCCGCGGGTGCGCCCATGACAGAACACCCCAAAATCAGACCGACAAACAGCACGGATATCCAGAGACAGGTTTTGGTTTTCATGAGGAGTCTCCATTTCCTGATTGAACCGTGGAATTTTGTCCCACAAAAAAAGAGCATGTTCAAGGTGGATTTCTCAACCAAAATTCAGTATAGCAGATCTGATCATCCTTGCTTTGACAAATTTCGAAACAGCGCCTATCATTATTATTAACCCCTCAGGGAGGTGATGCAGCCCAGAAGAATCGTTAATTATTTCCGAATTTTACAAGCTCAAAAAGGGTAGACATATGCCGCCAAACGAAAAATTCTCACTACTGCGTAACGTGCTGAAAGCCATTGGCTTATCTACAGAGGCAATCGACGATATCATTGACCGCATTGCGGATTT
>DAOQTN010000112.1:0-7689 GCA_035340555.1 Anaerolineaceae bacterium
GTCCTGTTCCGGGCTCATATAGGCAGGGGTCCCCGGCTGGGTTGGCCATTGGCCATCCCCGGAGCTGGAGCCATCCTGCTGCAGGATGGCACTGGCCGGTTGTGCCAGTCCCAGATCAGCAATCCGGGCGTCACCAGCCGCATCAAACAGGATATTACTGGGTTTCAGGTCCCGATGGACCACATCCTGGGCATGCAGCGCGCCCAGCCCGGCCGCCAGCTGCCGGGCAATTTTCAGCACATCCACCACCGCCAGCGGACCCGTTTTGATCCGGTCCGCCAGTGAGCCTCCCGGCGCATATTCCATGACCAGAACCAGCAGACCGGAGGCTGCATCCGGGGCAAACCGGTGGACACGAATCACCCCCGGGTGATTAATGATCAGGCCCAGCCGGGCTTCGAGGCGGAAGCGTTCCCGGGCGCACTCATATTTTGCCGCATCCTGCTCCGGGGTGCAGCGCAAAATTTTAAGCGCCACCGGCTGGTGCAGATGCCGGTCTTGAGCCCGATAAACCTCACCGAAACTGCCTTCGCCAATGAAGGCCTCAATTTGATAGTCTTGCAGCACCAGATCGCCGGGTTGAAAGATGGGCATGTGGGTTCCCCAAGAAAGTGTTTGCTGCCCGAATTATATCATCATCCACACAGCGGGCACGCCCAAAGCGCCAGGCAACTTTATGCCGTGCCCCCACGCTGGAGCATTGGGGCAGGTCCAGTGCCACAACTGCGCCCCGCGCCGCCCGGGGAGAATACTTCCCGGATCAGCATCCTGGCTGGCTTTACCTGGGACCGGATCAAATTTATCCCGTGGCTGGCGGCAGGCGGTTATGTTCGACCCGGTCTCCCGGCGATCGGCTGTCTTGTCCCGTCGCAGCCGGGTGAGTCGCCCGGTTTGAGCCGGGATTTCTTATGCAATTCAAAGACAAATATGGTATATATTCTCTATGCTGGTTGACGGCAGTCCAATAACAACAGGCATCCTGCGGCGGCAAATCGGCGGCCGCGGAGCCAGGAAAGGAAACCCAAGGTAAATCATATGGAAGGATATCTCCTTTACTTTATCATCAGTCTGCCCGCCCTGATCTTGGGGCTGTGGGCCCAGGCCAGAGTCAAGGGCGCCTACCGCAAATACTCGCAGGTGCGCTCTTCCACCGGGTTCACCGGAGCCCAGGTGGCCCGCCGGATCCTGGACACCAACGGGCTGCACGACGTGCCGGTCGAGGAAACCGGCGGCGTGCTCAGCGATCATTACGATCCCGCCAAACGCGTGCTGCGGCTCAGCCCGGCGGTCTTTCGCACCAACAGCATTGCCGCGGCCGGGATTGCGGCCCACGAAGCCGGGCATGCCCTGCAGCACCGCGAGCAGTATTTCATGCTCTCGCTGCGCTCCGCCATGGTGCCGACCGTCCAAATCGGCAGCTGGCTGGGCCCGATCATCTTCATTGTGGGGTTGTTCCTCTCCAATACCATCGCCTGGATCGGCCTGGGGCTGTTTGCCGCGACCTCAGTGTTTGCCCTGGTGACACTGCCGGTGGAGTTTGATGCCACCCGGCGGGCCAAGGCCTGGCTGGGCAATTCCGGGTTGGTGTATCAGGGCGAAATGCCCGGCGTCAACCGGGTGCTGGATGCCGCGGCGCTGACCTATGTGGCGGCCGCTGTACAGTCACTCTCGACCTTGCTTTACTACGGGTTGATGCTCGTGGGCGTGCGAAACGACTAATCGGGCATGGCGGTAGCGCGACAACCCACCCACCCGACAGGCTGTCGCCGCAGACCAGCAGGTGGCCCCTAACGTTGAGCATCGTTCACCCTGCAGATACAAACGCCAGACCCGATGGTCTGGCGTTTGTTTAGTTGCAATAAAGACGGTGATCAGGGGGGCTCAGAGGATCAGGGGCTATTTAATGATCGAGATCAGGCTGCGGCGCAGGGCATCGCGCATCGACAGGGCCCGGGCGGCGCCCAGGGCCGTGGCTGTCATCGGCTCATCCACAAGGTAGGCCGGGATGCCCAGGGCCTTGGTCAGGTATTTGTCAATGTTGCGCAGCAGCGCACCGCCGCCGCACAGGGCAACTCCGCGGTCAATGATGTCGGAGATCAGCTCGGGGGGCGTTTTTTCCAGCACCCGCCGGGCCAGCTGGACCAGTTCGCTCAGGGGTTCCTGCAGCGCATCAACAATGTCATCAGTGGTCATGGTGATCGGCCGCGGCAGTCCGGTGACCTGGTCCTGGCCCTGAAGCTCAATGGAGAGTGGGGTGTCCAGGGGGAGCGCGGCGCCGATCTGGATTTTCAGCGACTCGGCGGTCGGCTGGCCGATGATGACACCAAACTTTTTGCGGGCATACTGGATGATGGCCTCGTCAAACCGCAAGCCGCCCGTGCGGGCGGTTTCGGCCGAGACAATGTCGTTCAAGGCCAGCACCCCCACCTGGTTGGTGCCGCCGCCCAGGGAAATAATCATATTGCCGGACGGGGTGCCGATGGGCATGTCCAGGCCGATGGCCGCCGCCAGCGGCTGGCGGATCAGGTAGACCTCCCGGGAACCCGCGCCCAATCCGGCCTCGTGCACGGCGCGGGATTCCACGCTGGTAATGCCGTAGGGCACCGTGATCATCACCCGGGGCCGGAAGACCACCATCGGACCGGTCAGTTTTTTAATCAGATACTGCAGCATTTTTTCGGTGATTTCGTATTCGGCAATCACGCCGTGCTGCATGGGACGCACAACCTCGATGGTGTCCGGGACACGGCCAAACATGTCCTTGGCTGCCTGGCCCCATTCCACCATTTTTTGCTCGGCAATGACCAGGGCCACCATCGTCGGTTCCTGCAGGAGGATCTGATTACCCTCCGCCATCACCGTATTCATGGTCCCCAAATCAACGCCAAATTCGCGTGAGAAGACGGGCATAATAAAAAATTCCTTTACCTTCAGCTGCCCCGACGCGGGGTGCGGGCGCGGCCGAAGCGGCGGGCGGCATCCAGGCGCAGCATGGAACGCCGCAGCGCAGCCTGCAGCGTCAGTTGGCGATCCGAATCCCCACCGGATTCCTTTTGGAGGGCCTCTTCCGCGCGGCGGCGGGCCGCCTCCGCGCGCTGGACATCAATTTCCTCAACGTTCTCGGCGGCATCCGCCAGCACGGTCACCTGGTCCGGCTGGACCTCCACCACCCCACCCGAGACGGCAAAGACCTCCTCCTCACGGCCCATCCGAACGGTGACAAAACCGTACTGCAGCACCGAGAGCAGCGGCGCGTGGTTGGGCAGGATGCCCATCACGCCCTCCACCCCGGGCAGCACGACAATATCCACCTCACCCTGGAAAACAATCCGATCTTGAGAGACGATTTCGCATCGAATGGGCATGGGGGCTCCTAGGCGGCCTGCAGTTTGCGGGCCTTCTCAACGGCATCCTCAATCGTGCCCACCATGTGGAAGGCCTGCTCGGGCAGGTCATCGTACTTGCCCTGCAGAATTTCGCTGAAGCCGCGCACGGTCTCCCGCAGGGAAACGTAGCGGCCGGGGATGCCGGTAAACTGCTCGGCAACCGACATCGGCTGCGAGAAGAAGCGTTCAATCTTGCGGGCGCGGGAGACGATCACCTTGTCATCCTCGCTCAATTCATCCACGCCCAAAATGGCGATGATGTCCTGCAGATCCTTGTAGCGCTGGAGCATCCGCTGCACTTCACGGGCGGTGGTGTAGTGTTCCTCGCCCACAATGCGGGGATCCAGGATCCGGGAGGTCGACACCAGGGGATCCACGGCCGGGTAAATGCCTTTTTCGGCAATCGAACGCTCCAATGCGATGGTGGCATCCAGATGGGTGAAGGTCGCCACCGGGGCCGGATCCGAATAGTCGTCAGCCGGGACGTACACCGCCTGCATGGAGGTGATGGAACCGTGTTTGGTTGAGGTAATGCGTTCCTGCAGTTCGCCCATTTCCGTTGCCAGGGTGGGCTGGTAGCCCACTGCAGAAGGCATGCGGCCCAACAGCGCCGAGACTTCCGAGCCAGACATGGTGAAGCGGAAGATGTTATCAATAAAAAGCAGCACATCCCGGCCCTGATCGCGGAAGTACTCCGCCATCGACAGGGCCGACAGGGCCACGCGCAAGCGCACGCCCGGGGGTTCGTTCATCTGGCCGAAGACCATCACGGTGTCCTTCATGACCCCGGATTCAAGCATTTCGCGGTACAGCTGGGTGCCTTCCCGGGTGCGCTCGCCGACCCCGGCAAACACCGAGTTGCCCTGGTGCACCGTGGCGATCGAGCGGATCAGCTCCATGATGATGACGGTCTTGCCGACGCCCGCACCGCCAAAAATGCCCGTCTTGCCGCCCTTGGTGAAGGGGGCGATCAGGTCGATGACCTTCATGCCGGTTTCAAACACCTCCACGCGGGTGGACTGGTCGGCAAAGGCGGGGGCGGCGCGGTGAATGGGATAATAATCGCTGGCCTCCACCGGTCCCTTATTGTCCACCGGGCGGCCCAAGACGTTGAAGACCCGCCCCAAGGTCTCCGGACCCACCGGCACCCGGATCGGGGCCCCGGTCCGGCGGACCGGCAGACCGCGCTGGATCCCGTCGGTGCTGTCCATGGAGACACAGCGGACGCTGCTGTCGCCGAGATGTTTCTGGACCTCCAGCACCATCGGCTGGACTTCCGGCCGGATGATCTCCAGGGCTTCATAAATTTCGGGCATTTCGCCCGGCTCAAAGGTCACATCCACCACACTACCCATAACCTGTGCGACACGTCCGGTTGCCTGATCCATGAATAATCCTCCAGATAAAGGGGTCTGAGCCATTGGCTATGCTTTGGCGTTTGACAGTGCTTCAGCGCCAGAGGCAATATCCAACATGTCATTGGTAATGCTTTGCTGGCGGGCTTTGTTGTAATCCAGCTGCAGGTCTTCAACCAGGTCCAGGGCGTTGTCGGTGGCATTGCGCATGGCCACCATGCGGGCGGCATGCTCGCTGGCCTGGGAAGACAGGATGGCCTGATAAATCTGTACGGCCGTAAAACGGGGCACAATCTGATCCAGCAGTCCGCTGCTGTCCGGTTCATAAGAAAACACCGCATGATTGGCCGCATGGGTGCTGTTCGCGCCGTGTCCGTGCCCCGAGGTGTCCACCTCCAGCGGCAGGATCTTGCGGACAATGGTCTCCTGCTTGATCATATTGATGAACTCGGTGTAGGCGATGAAAACCTGGTCGACCTCACCGGAAAGGAACTGGTTGACCGCCAGGCGGCCGATGGCGGAAACATCCATGAAGGAGGGCGGGCTGGGGAGATTGCTGAACTCAGCCAGTAAATTTTTGCGCCGCCGGGCCAGCATGTCCCGACCCTTGCGCCCCACGGCAATATAACGCACCGGGGTTTCCAGATGACCAAATTCCTCGAGGGTATGGCGCAGCATGTTGACGTTGTATGATCCGGCCAGTCCCCGGTCGCCGGTGATCATGATCACCAGGATGTTGCCGACCTGGCTGCGTTCCACCAGCAGCGGGTGCAGTGACTGCATCTGAATGGGCTGGCGGGCCAGGTGCAGCAGCACCTTCCAGGCTTTCTCGGCATACGGCCGGGTCGCCAGGGCGGCCTGCATGGCCTTGCGCACCTTGCTGGCGCTGACCGTCTCCAAGGCGCGGGTCACCTGGGATAGATTTTTGACGCTCCGGATCCGGAGCCGCATCTCTCGGGCTGAAGGCATCCTGTACTACTCCCGGTTAGATCCAGGTGGAGGTGAAGGCTTTGAGCGCTTCGCGCAGCTGTGCGTCGGTGTCCGGGGTGATCTGGCGCCGCTCGGCAATGTCGCGGCCAATCTCCGGACGGGACATTTCCATGTAGCGCAGCAGGTCCTGTTCCCAGACCTTCATCCGTTCGGCCGGGACCGTATCGGCAAAGCCGTTGACACCGGCAAAAATGAGGACGATCTGCTGTTCCAGCGGCATCGGTTCGTATTGGGGCTGCTTCAAAATCTCCTGCAGCCGCAGCCCGCGGTTCAGCTGGGACTGGGTCGCCTTGTCGAGGTCGGAGCCGAACTGGGCAAAGGCGGCCAGCTCACGGTAGGCCGCCATGTCCAGGCGCAGCCGACCGGCCACCTGCTTCATCGCCCGGGTCTGGGCCGAACCACCCACACGGGACACCGAAATGCCCACGTTGATGGCCGGGCGGATGCCCGCATTGAACAGGTTGTTTTCGAGGTAAATCTGACCATCGGTGATGGAAATCACATTGGTCGGGACGTAGGCGGAGACATCGCCCAGCAGGGTCTCAATGATTGGCAGGGCGGTCAGTGAGCCGCCGCTGCCCTGGCGTTTGGCCAGGCGGTGGGATTCAGGGCTGGGCAGGGTTTGCAGAACTTTTTCGGCCTCATCCCGGGCCACCGGGCCGCCGTACACCTGGCCGTTGACCGCATCCTCCGGCCGGGCGGTTTTACCGGCAAAGTCGGCCGGGACGATCACATATTCAGCCGCCATGCGGGAGGCCCGCTCCAGCAGCCGGGAGTGCAGATAGAACAGGTCACCCGGGTAGGCCTCACGACCCGGCGGGCGGCGCAGCAGCAGGGAAACCTGGCGGTAGGCCCAGGCGTGCTTGGAGAGGTCGTCATAGACCACCAGGGCATCGTGGCCGTTCTCCATGAAATATTCGCCAATCGCACAGCCCGCATAGGGGGCAATGTACTGCAGCGCAGCCGATTCATCCGCCGCCGCCACGACCACTATGGTGTGGGCCATGGCCCCATAGCGCTCCAGCAGGGCGATCGTGCGGGCCACCGCCGCCTTTTTCTGGCCAATGGCAACATAAATACAAATCAGATCCTTCCCCTTCTGGTTGATGATCGTGTCAATTGCCAGGGCGGTTTTGCCGGTCTGGCGGTCGCCGATGATCAGTTCGCGCTGGCCGCGGCCAATCGGGATCATGCTGTCGATCGCCTTGATGCCGGTCTGGACCGGCGAATCCACATCCTGCCGGGCCACCACACCAGGGGCGATGCGTTCAATGGGATAATAACCCGTCGCCTGCAGGGCACCCTTGCCATCAATCGGTTCGCCGAGGGCATTGACCACCCGGCCAATCAGGCCTTCCCCCACCGGGACGGAGGCGATCCGGCCCGTGGCCCGTACTTCCATGCCTTCATAAATCCCGGCATAGTCGCCCAGGATGGTGATGCCGACACTTTCCGCCTCCAGGTTGAAGGCAATCCCAATCACACCGTTGGCAAATTCCACCAGTTCCTGCGAGCGCACGCCCGCCAGGCCGGATGCGCGGGCAATGCCGTCACCGGCTTCCAGAACCTTGCCCACATTGCGCACTTCCACTTGCGGCTGATACGCCTCAATCCTGCCTTGCAGGTCGGCGGTCAGTTGTCGAATTATCTGGTCACTCATTGAACCTCCAGCCCAGGAGAAAGGATGATCCTGCTATAACAGGATAATCATACCTGAAAGCAAAAACATTGTCCAGTAAAATCTCAAAGGCAAAGGGTATTCCGGGAAATTCTTCCGCCGCTCTGCACCAGGTGCCGCCCAGCCACCCGGACTCCCACCAACCCCAATGGATTGAGCCGGGAAAACCGCGCTGCCAGGCCGGATGCTCCCCGGCCGGAAGGCGAATTTGTTAAGCGGCATGGGGATGAGGTGGCCCAGGGGTGGGGTGATGCGGGGATGGGGGATGCGGGGATGGGTG
>DAOQTN010000113.1:0-7631 GCA_035340555.1 Anaerolineaceae bacterium
GTTCAGCCGCCTTGAGCGATAATTCCAGCATTTTGCTGTAGGTCACCAGGGTTATATCCCGGCCAGGGCGTTGGATGGTTGATTTACCAATCGGCACCACAAAGTCCCCCTCCGGTACTTCACCACGGGTTTGATAGAGTGTGGCGTGTTCAATAAAGAAAACAGGATCTTCACTGCGGATGGCTGCCTTCAGCAGCCCCTTGGCGTCCGCCGGCGTACCGGGGGCCACAACCTTGAGCCCGGGAAAGTGGGCAAAGATGGCGTCGGGGGTTTGTGAATGGGTGGCGCCAAGCTGGCGTCCACCACCGCCAACCGTGCGAATAACGAGTGGCAATCGCATCTGTCCATTAAACATATAGTGCATCTTGGCGGCTTCGTTGACAATGTGATCCATTGCCGAGAAGGCAAAGTTGATTGTCATCAACTCTGCAACCGGGCGCTGACCTGTCAAGGCGGCACCGATGGCCGCACCAACAATTGCCGCCTCAGCGATGGGTGTGTCGCGAACGCGGGCAGCGCCAAAATGGTCATAAAAGCCTTTGGTCACGGCATAAGTGCCGCCCCAGACACCCACCTCTTCGCCCAGGATGAAGACCCGGGGATCTCGTTCCATTTCTTCCCACAAAGCCTGGGAAATGGCTTCACGCATGGTAATTTTTGCCATGGCAGGCTCCTATTCTTCAACGTAAATGTGTTTAAAGAGTTCTTCGGGTGCCGGTTCCGGGCTGGATTCGGCAAAAGCCACCGCATCGGCAACCTCGGCCTCTGCCAGATCATCCTGTTCGTCCAGTTCAGTGGTGGTGGCTGCCTGGTTGTCGATCAGATATTTCCGGTAGATACCGATGGGGTCGTTTTCCTGCCATTGATGCACCTCATCCGCTTGACGATAACGCTCGGGGTCACCCATGGAGTGGCCCCGGAAGCGGTAGGTCAATACTTCCAAGAGTTGGGGACCGCTGCCGGAGCGGATCTCAGCAATCATTTCACCAGCAACGCGGCGAACCGCCATGATATCCATCCCATCCACTTGCTCGGCGCGCATGCCATAACCACAGGCCTTGGCAATGATTTCGGAAACTGCCGAAGCCCGGTCCACGGCGGTTCCCATGCCGTATTGGTTGTTTTCACAGACCCAGAGAACCGGCAAGTTCCAGACCTTGGCCAGATTAACCGCCTCATGAAAATAGCCAATATTCGTGGCCCCATCGCCAAACATGCAGATGGTGACCGCCTTGTTTCCTGCGTAGAGATCCCCCAGAGCCAGGCCCGAAGCCAGTGGCAGGTGAGCGCCAACAATGGCATGGCCGCCCCAAAAGTTTTTCTCCACATCAGCCATATGCATGGAACCGCCCTTGCCGCCGGAGCACCCGGTGGCTTTGCCGAGCAGTTCTGCCACCACCTGGCGGGCTGGAATGCCGCAATTAATAGCCACACCATGATCCCGGTAGGCGGTGATTACCCGGTCAACCGGCTGGCGGACTGAAACCAATCCAGTGCTGACGGCTTCCTGGCCGATGTAAAGGTGTAAAAAACCGCCGATTTTTCCCTGCTGGTAAAGTTCGGCGGAGCGCTCCTCTACCCGGCGAATGACAACCATTTCCCTATATAGTTTGAGATATTCTGATTTATCCATCGAGGACTCCCTTGAAAAAACACGTCTATTATTGACGAAATTACCACTAATGTGAACTCAATCTATCAACATTATACCAAAGCGCAACCAAAATGAAAATCGAGGGATGGGTTGGTGTATAGATCAAAATGGCAACGCCGAGATCACAGGAGATGTCAGCAGTATTACCCACCACATGGGATCACCCAACACCTGGAACCATTCCGGTGGGGTCATCTGAAGTTGCGTCTTTCACCAAAGGTTTGAGGGTTTTCCCCACCGGTCACGGTTTAGGCTGGGCAGTGAATCCGGATCATCATGGTGAGACCGGTGTGACTGGATCCTGGCCGATCTGTTCAGGTGAATACAGGATAATGGACATCCGGCACCATCCCAGCATGCCAAGAGACGACCAACCAGATACCGGCAGCTCTAGCCAGGGGTTCTTGCAAAATCAACAGTGCCCTGCTTTTGGCAGGGCACTGTATTCTCAATAATCCACCGGGGGATTACTTGCCGTGCTTGATGGCAGCCTGGGCTGCCGCCAGTCGGGCAACCGGGACACGGAACGGCGAGCAACTCACATAGTTGTTGCCAATCAAATGGCAAAACTCAATCGAGTCGGGATCGCCGCCATGTTCACCACAGATGCCCACTTCAAGGTCGGGGCGGGCGCGGCGGCCATCATCCACCGCCATGCGCATCAAACGGCCAACGCCATCGCGATCCAAGGTCTGGAAGGGATTCTTGGGCAGAATGCCTTCCTCAACGTACTTAATGAGGAAGTTGCGCTCGGCATCATCGCGACTGTATCCAAAGGTCATCTGGGTTAGGTCGTTAGTGCCAAAAGAGAAGAATTCGGCTAATCCAGCAATCTCGGCAGCCGTGACAGCGGCCCGCGGAATTTCAATCATGGTACCAAACTTATAGTGGAAGGAAACCTTTTTCTCATCCATAACCGCCTTGGCAATCCGCTCGAGACGGGGTTGGATCCACTTGAGTTCAGCCACTGTACCGGTCAACGGGATCATGACCTCAGGCTTTACCACGATGCCCCGCTTGGTGCAGTCAGCCGCAGCTTCAAAAATAGCGCGAACCTGCATCTCAACAATTTCAGGCATGTAGATGCTCAGGCGAACACCACGCAAGCCCATCATGGGATTGCTTTCGTGCATGGAGCGGATGGAGGCCAGCAATTTTTCCTTCTCAGCCAAGCCCTTGGTTTCGCCCTTGACATGCATGGTGATGACTTCTTCGAGAAGTTTTTCCTCGTCCGGCATGAACTCGTGCAGCGGCGGATCAATGAGGCGGATGATGACCGGGTAGCCATCCATCGCTTCGAACAGGCCATCAAAGTCAGCGCGCTGGTAAGGCAGCAGTTCATCAAGAGCAGCGGTGCGCGCCGCGCTGGTCTCAGCCAGGATCATGCGTTGAACAATGGGCAACCGCACGGTTTCAAAGAACATATGCTCGGTACGGCACAGGCCAATACCTTTGGCGCCATAAGAGCGGGCGCGGCGGGCATCCTTGGGATAATCCGCATTGGCCCAGACCTGCAACCGGGAGGTTTCATCCGCCCATTGCAGCAGGGTCATCAGTTCATGCTGTTCTTCCAGGTTCGGAACGGTCAGTTCCAGCTTGCCAAGATAGACTTCACCAGTTCCACCATCGACAGAAATCCATTCGCCTTCCTTAACTTCGACATCGCCTACGCGCATCACCCGGCGATCAAGGTCAATTTTGACAACGGAAGCGCCAACAACACAGGGCACGCCAAATTGTCGGGCAACCACAGCCGCATGGGAGGTCGCGCCACCTTCACTGGTAAGGATACCCTTGGCAGCCAACATACCGTGGACATCATCAGGTTTGGTAAAGGGCCGGACCATGATAACCGCCAGGCCTTCTTCTTTTGCTTTGCGCTCGGTGGTATCGGCATCAAAGAAAATCTGCCCCACGGCCGCACCGGGGGAGGCGTTGACGCCGCTGGCAAAGAAGCGTCCTTCCTTTTTGGCTGCTTTCTTGGCGGCATCATCAAACTGCGGATGGAGCAGAGCATCAACCTGTTTGGGGGTGACGCGGAGCAGAGCTTCCTCTTTGGTGATCAGGCCCTCGGCAACCATTTCCACTGCAACCCGCACTGCAGCGCGGGCAGTGCGCTTGCCGTTGCGGGTCTGCAGCATCCACAACCGGCCACGTTCAATGGTGAATTCCATGTCCTGCAGATCCTTATAGTGCTTCTCAAGGATGGCGCAGATTTTGAGGAATTCCTCGTAGGCTTCGGGGAGCGTTTCGCCCATTTTCTGGACGGGATCGGTATTGCGGATACCAGCAACAACATCTTCACCCTGGGCATTAAGCAGGTAATCACCGTAAAGCTTGCGTTCACCGGTGGCGGGATTGCGGGTAAAGGCAACACCTGTACCGGAGTCCATGCCCATGTTCCCAAACACCATAGTCACAATATTGACAGCGGTACCCAGATTATCCGGGATGCCTTCCGCACGGCGATAATCAATCGCCCGTTTGCCATTCCAGGACTTAAATACCGCTTCAGTCGCCAAACGGAGTTGTTCAATCGGATCCTGTGGAAAATCAAAGCCCATCTGCTGGCGAACAATGGATTTGAACTGCCGGACCAAATCCTTCAAATCATCAGCGGTCAGCTCGGTATCAACCTTATAACCTTTGGCATGCTTGTAGGCCTCCAGTGGATCTTCAAAGGCCTCATCAGCAATGCCCAACACAACCGCGCCAAACATCTGGATCAAGCGGCGGTAAGAGTCATAGGCAAAGCGGGCGTTGCTGGTCAGTTTGACCATGCCTTCAACTGTCACATCATTGAGACCGATGTTAAGCACGGTATCCATCATGCCAGGCATGGAGAATTTGGCCCCAGAACGGCAGGAGACAAGCAACGGATTCTTGGGATCGCCAAAAACTTTACCGCTGGCCTGTTCAACCCGGTGCAGCGAGGTCAGAACCTGATCCCAGCAACCAGCCGGAAATTTCTCGCCCTCTGCCAGGTACGCATTGCACGCTTCCGTGGTGACTGTAAAAAATGGCGGTACAGGAAGGCCAATCCGCGTCATCTCAGCGAGATTAGCGCCCTTGCCACCAAGCAGGCCACGCAGAGCGTCCAGCGAACCATTGACATAGGCCTGAGCCTGGTCAAGTTCATTAAACAAATAGACCCATTTTTTGGACATTACGAACTCCTCAAACGAAAAGAATTGAACCCTGTACGGGGTGTACGGTTATTTAAAAGGCACACTAATCCTAAATTTTACCATAGAAATTGCGGTCGAGGGCTGTCCGCTAAAGGGTAAAGGGTGAGGGTGCGGCTAAAGGGCTCTCTGCAAGTTGCCGTGACAAATTCCTTAAATGGCGACCAAACAATGGCGACCAAACAAGGTGTAGCCCGAAAAAACGGCCCAGATCTGGCGAATGTAACGGGATGTCCCAATGGGCCAGCTAAAGCCGCATTACCAAGAGCAGACCGCTCACCAAAACTGATAGCAGCACCTGCGAGTGGCAATCGGGCCGTCAGGTGGCCCGATTGCCAGAACGAATTAGCCAATCAAAGGGCGGATGATTTGCGCCAGGTCAATAGCCGGTTGGTTGCCACAAACAACTTATTTGCGATCGCGAATCCTTCTGCCGTACTCATGAACCGCAACCACGGCCTGTGACTTTCCTTGCCTAATTCAGGCGGGGGACTGTCGTGACAGATGTTTGAATAAAAGGCTGATAGCGCTGATATGCAGATTGGTGCCGTGCAAACTCAACCTATCCCAACCCATCCAGGTACGCCCCCGGTGGGAGCATGGTTTCCAAAGATTTGTCGGTTCGGGTTCATGTACGTCCTGGCGGTAGGCTGGTCCTTGACTGGGACATCAATGCAGTCGTAAAAATCCGGCCCCGGGTTTGGTAAAATCCGCCCGCGTGGATCGGGCGGGCGTCGCGGGTCTCGTTGGGGTGAAGGTTGTCTGAGAAGCCGTTGCCTTGGGCAGTAGAGGAACATCACCCGATTTTTGTTTCGGACAGCTGCGAAATTACCGCCTGCCGGCTCAACTTGTTAAGCACCTGCAAGGTTAAAAACTTGGGTTTTATATCATAATTAGATCTATGAGTGTCGGGAAAAACCACATTAAACGCATCCTTGTCGTTGATGACGACCCAGCCATGACTGAACTACTGACGCTGCTTTTGCAGCCCAGCGGTGCTTTTGTCCTTACCGCCCGTGACGGCATGGAAGGATTGGAGTTGGTCCGAGAGTTTTCACCAGATGTGGTGCTGATGGATTTAATGATGCCCCGTATGGATGGTTGGAAAACCTGTAAAGCCATACGTGGATTCAGCAGCGTCCCCATCATCATCCTTTCAGCGCTGGACGAACCCGGCATGGTTGCAACCGCCCTGGATGCAGGCGCTGATGATTATCTGGTTAAACCAGTGACCAGCGGGGAATTGATGGCCCACATTCAACGATTGGTTAGTCGTAAACCTGGTCAGGCTGTCTTTTCTACTGCCGCGGCTTGAAATCATCAGGGAGGATAAAATGCAGAGCTGTTCCCGCTGTAACACCCAGACCCCCGACATGGCTTTAATTTGCCCCACCTGTGGCGCTGCTCTACGGGATTATTCCGTCAACGCCATGGCATTAAAACGGTTGCAGGCCAACCCACGTGTCACCAAGATTCGCGTGGTGGTGGCCAATGACTGCTGTCCAGCCTGCCAGTCTCACCAGGGTGTTTACGACAAAACCCAAGTCCCCCAATTACCTACAGCAGGGTGTTCACATCACAACGGCTGCCGCTGTACCTACGAACCGATCCTGGATCAGATTTATCCCTGACAACCGGGGGTTTGCACACAATCCAGAACCTGCCCCAGGGCATCAGCCACAACCTGTGGTTCTTCCAACATGGGCATATGCCCGGTATCCGGAATCTCAACCAACCAGGCACGTCCCAACATTTGGACAAGCGTGATACCGCGCTCTCGTGGCATAAACGAATCCTGCAATCCTGAGACCACCACCGCGGGGACTTCAATTTCTGTCAGCCAGTCGATAGCAGAAGGGCGGTCGGCCATGGCTTTAAGCGCATAAATCACACCGGCGCGCGAAGCATCGGCAATAATGTCATGAACTGCGTTCTGAATACTCACCCGGGGAGACATTTTGGCCGGCATGGTTGCGAGGACACCTTTAAGTCCCCGACGATTAACCTCCCGAACCGTCAGCAACCGGGCTTGACGTTTCTCAAGCGTATCGGCCTCAGCTTGAGAGGCAATCAAACCCAGCCCGGCCAGCATGCGGGGATAAGCATGAGCAAAAGAAAGCGCCACATACCCTCCCATGGAGTGACCTGCAATAATAGCCTTATCTATGGATAATTGCTCCAGCAAGGCATACACATCTTCGGCCATCTGGCGAATGGAAGGCTCTCCTTCCCCCACTGGCGAGCGGCCATGACCGCGCAGATCGGGCATAATCAAACGGGCGCGTCCCTGCAGCAGGTCAACCAGGGGTCTCCAAATAGTGTGATTGAGCGGGTAACCATGCAGCAAGACTATTGGCAGCCCTTGGCCGACTTCCTCGTAATAAAGGGGGACGGTTTGAGGTTTCATATTTTAGGCTCCTTCTTCCAGATCGCCATACAATTTGATCCAATTACGGGCGTAGGTTAACGCCTCCGCACGGGTGCTTACTTCACCAGCCGCCTGGGCGTCTTCCACAGCATAAAGCAGATCACCAATCAAGGGGCCTGGCTGGAGATTGAATTCGGTCAAGAGATCAGCCCCGCCAATCAGCCGGACCGGGCGCACAGCCTCTTCAGGTTTCTCAAACCAGGCTTCAAGCAACACTCGACAGATATCCACTTCCGCCAACCAGCGTTCTTGGGTTAATGTTGGTCCAAAGGTTGCCCCAATATCGGCCAGGGTAAACAGACAGATATCCACCCCAGCTACATCCGCGGCCTGATAGTAACGATAGATGGCTAGTCGGTCCGGG
>DAOQTN010000114.1:0-6168 GCA_035340555.1 Anaerolineaceae bacterium
CAGGTGGGCCAACCGCGGTCGCGGAGCGTTATCGCTCAATGCGTGGCTACAATCAGGAGGGTTCCGCTCTTGGCGTGAGCCGCTTGATCGCCTTTGCCGGGAACAACCTGGCTCGAGGTTTACGCTTGGCTGATTTGATGGCATAACCCCGGGGATTTCCCCCCGGACGGATCTAAACGCCTACCATTTCCCATCTCCTTTACCAATTCTGGAACGGTCACTGTGATGACACTCATGATATAATCAACCTGTCGATTTAGTAGGAGCGTATTTCATGACTGGTAAAAACCTGTAAATTTTTCGGCGATTTGGCTTCTGTATCGGTGATTTCCGCGCGGACAGGCGTGGAATGCTTGCCGGAGGCAGTGGCCTCCGTTTTTTTTGTGGTTCGCGAAAGTACAGGTTATATGCTCTCAGTTTCAAATATTGCAAAATCATTCGGCCCTGAAAGGGTTCTCAGTAAGGTAAATTTCACCGTCAATGGGGGCGAACGTTTGGGGTTGGTTGGCCCCAATGGCTGCGGGAAAACCACCCTGCTGCGGATCATCATGGGGCTTGAGAAACCGGATGCCGGCGGCTTTCACTTCACCCCATCCTCCCTGCGGGTGGGCTACCTGCCACAGGGATTTACCTATCCCCCGGCAGAAACCATTGGCAGCTTTGTTGCCCGGATGGCGGGTGACCTGCCGGCACTGACGGCTGAACTTGAAGATCTGGCCCCCAGATTGACCAATCCCGCCCAGCAGCAGCGTTACGACGATGTGTTGCATCTGATTCAGGAGGCTTCAGAGAATGTCGGCCGTGTCCCGGCGGTCCTGGCTGCCCTGGGGGTGGCAGATCTTCCCCCAGATCAGTTGGCCCAGCAACTCAGCGGCGGCCAAAAGACCCGCCTGGCGCTGGCCGGGGTTCTGATTTCTAACCCCCAACTGCTCATTCTGGATGAACCGACCAATCACCTTGATCTGGGCATGCTGGAGTGGTTGGAAAACTGGCTGTTGGGTTTTCGTGGCGGAGTACTCCTGGTTTCACATGACCGTGCCTTGTTGGATCAGGTGGCCACCGGCATTCTGGAACTTGATCCTCTGACGCATGCCTTGCGCGCCTATGCCGGCAACTATGCCGATTATCTGGAGCAAAAACTGGTGGAGCGCGAACATCAATGGCAGGCCTTCCAGGACCAGCAGGTTGAAATCGCCCGCCTGGAGCAGTCTGCCCGCAATGTCCGTAACCTGGCCCGTTTTCGCAAAGGTGGCAAGGCTGATACCGGCGACAAATTTGCCAAGGGTTTCTTTGCCAATCGCAGTCTGGGGACCATGCGCCGCGCCAAGGCACTGGAGGCCCGCCTGGAGTACCTGCGTACGGAGGGCCGCGTGGATCGTCCGTCCCGCACCTGGCAGATGAAGGTTGCTTTTGGTGACACCCTGCCCAGTGGCAAGGATGTGCTGGCAACCGAAGATCTGGCCGTTGGCTATTCCAATGGTCCTTTGCTCAGCGGTCTGAATCTGCGTCTGCACCTGGGTGAGCGGGTGGCCCTGATTGGCCCCAACGGCTGCGGGAAAACGACCCTGTTGCGGACAATTTCCGGCGCGTTGCCGCCGTTGGCAGGCCAGGTCCGGCTGGGTGTCAACGTCCGGCTGGGATATCTGCGCCAGGAACAGGAAGATCTGGATCCAACCCTCAATGCACTTGAAACCATTCAGCGTCTGGCCGGCTTCCCCGAAACCGAAGCCCGGCAGTTTTTATCCCTCTATCTTTTCACTCAGGATGATGTCTTCACACCGGTGGGCTGTCTCTCTTACGGCGAACGGGCCCGGCTCTCGTTGGCCGCCCTGGTGGTGAGCGGCTGTAATTTTCTGCTGCTGGATGAACCCATCAACCATCTGGACATCCCCAGCCGGGCGCGGTTTGAGCAGGCCCTGACCGCCTTCGAGGGTACCGCCCTGGCGGTGGTGCATGATCGTTACTTTATTGACGGTTTTGCCTCTACCCTCTGGCAGGTTGAGAATCACAGCATCCGGGTGATCCATGGACCTGATAACTGAAAAATGGCGGGGTCGCTGGTCGGAGCCCTCCGGGTCAGCCCAATCCGGCGGGCAGCCAGTGAACCGCCGGATTGGCACAGGCCAGCACCAGGCCCCAACCAAAGGATTCACTGACATCCAACGTGGCGGTCAAGGTGTGCCGCCCGGGGGCCATGTCCAGGATCAGGGTCTGATTTCTGTAGTCCACATAGCCCCGTGAAGATCGGTTGTCAAACCCGGCAAACTTGTGCTCGCCTTGATAAATTTCCTGCCCATCCAGAGCCAGGCTTAAGGCATCACTGAATCCAAACTGAAACTGCACCGATCCATTGATCGAGTGTTCTCCCAGATTGATATCAAAACTGCGCTTCAACCGGACTTGCCGGGCCGAGACCGGCAGAAAGCGGTTGACGTTCAAGGCGCCGTTCGGTTCACACGGCAGCACCCCGAAGCCCTCCGCTAGCCACTCGGTTACAACCCCGGCCGGGCGGCTGGGCGGATCTCCGGGGTGTGCGGGCAGGAGCGGCTGGTCCCAGATCTTAAGGTTGCGGAAATAGGCCGGTAAATAGGTCCACAGTCCAGCCCAACCAGGGCGGGATGGATGAGCCAGCTGTTCAACGACCAGGGGAGGCTGTTCCCCGACCTGGACGGCCAGGCGCGGCCCATCAAAGCCCACACGCAGCTGGATCCATTCGCCGGCGGGAATCCGGGCTGATTTCTGATACGCTGGTCCCGGATACAACTGCCAGGTATTGGTGGCATGGAAGACCGGATCATACTGGAGGGCATCCCACTGCTCACTGGTGTGGGGCTGGACATAGGTCAGCTCGTAGTTATGCTCATCCTGGATTCGGAAGGCCACTCCGGGATAGCAGGATTTTTCAGCTGCAATTTCAACCTCAACCAGGCCGGAAATCAATTCAATTTCAGGAAACAGGATCAATCCATCCAGCCGCAGTACCGGACGGCCTGAAAACGTCGTGATGTCGGCCTGGCGTGCCAGGCACCTGCATTCTTGCAGACTGGATAAATCATTTTTGTAGCATAGTTTCATGACTTCTGGCGAATTCCTGGCCGCGCAACCCTCTGGTTAAGCGAGTTGAAGGCCATTCAGGTAGAGCCGCCCTCCTTTGCAAGAATCCGGCCACCCCAATGGGTAGGGTGACCCTGAGATCAGATCCGTTCAAGCCATGCCCGCCGGGCAGCTGGATACCGGTATCCACATCTTTGCCGGCATCTGCTATTGTACATTAAACTCAGCCGGGCTGGAAATGCCAACTGCGGCAGTTTATTGAAGCTGCCGCAGCTGGATGGCTATTTGACAGCCAGTTAGCTCTTGGAAGATGAGTTGCGCCGGATCAGCAGCACCACACCGCCCAAAATCAGCAACACTGGCCACAGGTATTTCAGATTGATCCAATCCAACCCGGAAATGTTCAGGCTGTTTAACAGGTAAACTGCGCCCAGCACAATCAATCCAATGCCCAGGTACATCCCGGACTTGGGATTGGGCCGGCTGATGGCTGTACCAAGATCAGCCCCCATTTGCCGGGCCCGATCCGCCAGGCTGGCCTCTTCTGCGCTTTCTTCGGGCACTACGAGCCACAGAATCAGGTAAATCAGGACCCCAATTCCGGATCCAATCGCCAGCAGAACGAAGAATAAGCGCACAATAACGGGATCAAGCTTCAAATAATTCCCCAGGCCAACACAAACGCCCCCCAGCATGCGTTCGGTTTTACTGCGAGTAAGACGAGTGTTCATCAGTTTCTCCTTCAAGCATGAGTGTCACGCCAGCATCAAGGTCGAGCATAAGGTTGGCTGATAAATTCCAACAGCCGCTTTGATACCATACTTTATTTACGCAAAATTTGAGATAACGTTTCAAACCGTTGGCCGCGATCCCAAACTGCCGGCCAACCAGGTGCCGGCAATAGAATGACGCGGTTGGATTAGCGTCCGAAATACTCTGCCAGCCGGGTCTGAATGTCTGTGCGCATCGCAACCATTGCGGGATAATCGTAGAAAAACAGGATTTTCTCCTCGGCGATCGTGTCGCCATTGGGACGGGGCTCCATGATGAAATAGGACCAGCATTCCGCAATGTCTTCGCTGGGATCGGTGGCGGCATACGCGGTGACAAATTCGTCCTCGTGGGATTCGTAAAACTCATCCAGATAGTCCTCATAAAGCGCATCATCGGGCTCATCCTGAAAAGCCTGCCACTCATCCCAGATATCGGTCCAGAACATTTCAAAAAATGTATTCAAGTAAGAATCCGGCTCAGAGCAGCCTTCATCTGTTTCATAGTAGGGGCAGGCTGTCCCTCCCAGGTCCACCTGGGGCGGGCTCAGAGTGAAGATGTGTGAATATTCATGCAGCAGGGTGTACAAAAACTCATCCGGATCGCTGCGGACATCAACCGCATCCAATCCCAGCCGCCATTCGGAAAGGTCGTCTGTAATGGGTTCAACCCAGGCCAGGGTTTCCGATTCACCATCGGTAAAGATCGCAAAGGAGGTGATGGACTGGCGATATTCCCGGGGCATTAAATGGGTGAATGTTTCCCAGGCCTCATAATGCAGGTTCTCGTCCTGCTGATATTTTTCCAGGGCAGCCGGAATATTGTCCGGCAGATCGGGGTTGAACAACTCGTCACCAATAACCTGATACTCCGCCAGCACCAGGTCCGAATCATAGGCTTCTGTTTCGTCACCGGCTGGGTCATCGAAAAAGCCGGTGCCAGGATCCTCTTCTGTATTGTCCCCCCAATTTTCCGTATCCCAGTCGCCTGGATTGGCGTTGGCCGCATCTTCATCGTAAACGCATTCTTCGGCTTCATCGTCATAATACGTGTCATCGGGACAATCTTCCCCCGGCAGGGAACAGAAACAGGCCGAAACAGTCAAGGCCAGCAGCGTCAGGCCTAAAACCAACCACAATCGTCTTTTCATATCTTCGTGTCTCCAGTATGGGCGGTAAACATTATTGATGTATTCTACCAAAAGAGCGCGGCGGCTGTTATACTGTCTTTTCTGACGGATGGCATTTCCTGGGAGGTCGCACCATGGCGCTTGGCTGGAAGGATTTCAGCACGACATCGTTTAATGCCCTTCTTCTCCTGGAGCGGGTTCAAATTTCCTGGCTGCCGGCTGGCAACGTCCCTGTTGACGCGTTGGCTGCCGCCTTGCACGGCAATCCGGCGGTGCTCTGGTTCCTGCAGCATAAATGTCCGGAAATATCTCCCTGGCTGGATGAACTGCTGGCTAAGCACCCGGGGCCGGAAACCCCGGCGGCCCTGCGCGTCGCGGAGGTCCAGGTCCTGCAAGCTCTGGAGGACTGGCTGATCTATGTTTTGGAGCCTGAATGTTATGACCGCCAGCCGTTCACCCGCTGGGACTCCGCTGAATTGTTGGGCATGGCGGATTTTACTGGAAAAACAGTGATCGATGTCGGCGCCGGCACCGGCCGGCTGGCGTTGACAATTGCCCCGCTGGCACGGCTGGTTTATGCTGTGGAGCCCGTGACCAACCTGCGCGACTACCTGCGCACCCGGGCCGCCGAATTGGGCCTGAAGCATGTCCATGCGGTTGACGGACTGATTACCGCGCTGCCCTTCCCGGATGGATTTGCCGATATTACCATGGGGGGGCATGTCTTTGGTGATGAACTGGCTGCTGAATGGCAGGAATTAACCCGGGTCACCTGCCCGGGAGGGTCGATTTTGCTTTGTCCGGGCAACAGCAATCGCGACAACGCCGTGCACCGTTTTTTGGTGGCCCAGGGCTGCCAGTGGGCGGCCTTTGACGAACCCACGGATGGCATGAAACGCAAATACTGGTGCCGGCTGCCTGACCGGATCGAGCGGTGAGCTGCTGGGGGCGGGTGAGCCCCTGCCAGCCACACCATCTTGATCCGGGGGGCGGATGCCGGGCCGGAGTGGTTGTGGGCGGTGCCCTGTGTCCTGGGTGAAATTTGGTTCTAAATCACGGCGGCAATGACGTCCAGCGCCCGGCTGACCAGCTCACGGTTGGCCTGGGACCCCATATGACCCAGGCGGAAAACCTTGTCTGCCAGCGGGCCGTAGCTGCCACCCACTACCAGGCCATGTGAGCGGAACCGTTGATCCAGTGTGCGCCAGCCAATT
>DAOQTN010000114.1:6178-7620 GCA_035340555.1 Anaerolineaceae bacterium
GTGGCGGCCGGGAACAGGCTCAACCCCAATTTCGGCGGGGACCCGCACTGCCGTGACAGTGGGGGCCGGGATGGCAGTGGCGGCCGGGAACAGGCTCAACCCCAATTTCACCAGTCCTTCCCGGCAGTATTGAGCCACCTGTTCATGCCGGGCCCAGGCATTTTCCAGCCCTTCGTGCAGCAGCCGCCCTGCCGCGGCGTTCAATGCCGCCACGCCGTGCCAACTGGGGGTGTATGGGAAGTAAAAATCCCGTACAGCGTGACGGAATGGTTTGAGGGCATCGTATCCGCTGTAACCCACCGCATCGATGATCTCCCAGGCAGCCGCACTGACCGACAGGAAGCACATTTCCGGTGGGGCTGAGAGGACCTTCTGGGACCCACCCAGGCAGAGATCAATCTGCCATTCATCGGTCAGCACCGGCGCACCGCCGATGGAGGCCACCGCGTCCACATACAGCAGCGGCACCTGGTGGTTGTTTTTCAACTCACCCAGCCGGGCCAGGGGGTTCAGGGTGCCGGATGGCGTCTCACAGTGCACCGCGGTGATCATTTTGGGGTGAAAATCCTGGATGGCCTGTTCGATTTCAGCCCAATTGTCGATGGTCTGATCGTAGGCCAGCCCAATGGTGCGCACATCCGCTCCAATGGAGCGGGCCAGTTCGCCAATGCCATAACCGAACACCCCGGTTGCTACCGCCAGCACCCGATCTCCCGGCACCAGGCAACTTTTCAACGCCCCCCACAGCGCCAGCATGCCTTCACCGGATTGGATGACCACGGAATGCCGGGTCTTCATCAGCTTTTGCAGGCTGATCTCGGTATGTTGATACAGCGACAGGAACTCGGGCTCCAGATCAGCGGAGCCAAAATCAACCTGATATTCAGCCAAAACATCTGGTGGCACACTGACCGGCCCCGGTACCATGGGGATTGGATAGGTTTGCATAACAATCTCCTCTGGGTTGATCCTTCTTGCACCTGTGCAATAATCCCATTATGCCACAGAAACTGTGGGTGGGGGTAGTATCTGCAAGATAATATCTATCTTTATCTATACAAGACTTATTTTATATGTATAATGGGTGGCATGAGAGTCAGCATAGGACAGGCCGCAAAGGAGTTGGGTGTCTCCATTCCCACCCTGCGTCGTTGGGAAGCGGAGGGCAAGATTCGTTCTGAGCGAACCCCCAGCGGTGCGGTCAGGTCAAGCCGGATCTGGCGCTGAACGAACGCGAGGATCACTACCCGTACTGTGGCTTGGTGATGGACCGCGACTGTAATGCGGCGATCAACCTGGAACAGTTGCTCCACCCGTGAAGTGAACTACCGCGAGTTCCGCGGGAAGTAACGCCTGTGGAGAGCGTGTCAGACCGGAACATCCGGCTGTGCTCGTCGAAGCAGGAACCGAACGTCAATCTGTCATGGATGGATTTGAGTAGG
>DAOQTN010000115.1:0-7597 GCA_035340555.1 Anaerolineaceae bacterium
TCACCAGCCGTCCCGGATCAGCCACCTGCCACCATTTTCAGGCTGTTGCCAGTCCGGGCCCTGCTTGACCGACCTCCAGCGTTGTGTTATGATAATTTAAGAGGAAAATGCAAATGAACTCACAATCGACACCGGACGAAACACTCCCTGCCGATTTAAAAACCGAAAATTTGACTTCACCGCCGCCAGAAAAAAATTGGCGGCAGACCTGGGAAAAAATCGTCCGCCTGGGTCTGGGTGAAGTTGCAGTGCGCACTGGAACGGCCTTGGCCTCGCTGGGGCTGATCCTGGTGGTGATCTGGGTGATGTCCGCTTTTTTTCTGAAAGGTGATGCCGTCAACCATCTGGCTGGTGCGGCGGTGCTTGCGGGCCCCGATGCCGTTATGGCGGCGGCCCCGACGGCCACCCCCCAGACACCCGACTTTGTGATTCCCCAGTCCACTGCCAAGGTGAACGGGATTACGCGACTGGCTCAGCTGCATACGCTGCTGCCGACCCGGCCGCGTTTTGACGTGATCACCTATACGGTCCTGGAGGGAGACACCATTTTTGGCATCGCTGAAAAATTTGGGCTGAAACCCCAATCCATTCTGTTGGGCAACCGGGAACTTTTGGGTGACAACCCCCACTACCTGCAGCCTGGCATGGCCCTGAACATTCTCCCGGCCGATGGCATCTATTATCGCTGGAATGCCGGAGACGGTTTAAACGGGGTTTCCAATTATTACAAGGTGACACCTGAGGCCATCATTAACTGGCCGGGCAACCATCTGGATCCGGTGACGTTGGGTGACTGGGCCGATCCCAATATTGCGGACGGCACGATGCTCTTTGTCCCGGGAGGCGTGGCGGAATTTATCACCTGGAGCGCGCCCGTCATCACCCGGGATAATCCCGGCGTGGCCCGCCTCTTTGGCCCGGGGTACTGCGGCGTCATCACCACCGGTGCAGTCGGCGACGGCCTGTTTGTCTGGCCGACAGTACTGAATTATCTCTCCGGCTACGATTACTCACCGGATACCAACCACTACGGGCTTGACTTTGCCGGGCAGATGGGCACCCCAATCTATGCCATTGATGACGGGGTGGTGGTTTACTCGGGTTGGAATGATCACGGTTATGGCTATGTCATGGTCATCGATCATGGGAATGGCTGGCAGTCGCTGTACGCCCACCTCAGTGAGATTTACTTTGGCTGCGGCCAGAGCGTGTTTTCGGGCGACACCATTGCCGCCATGGGCAGCACCGGCCGCTCGACCGGACCGCATCTCCACTTTGAACTGCGCTATAACGGGAACTTTGTCAATCCCTGGAATGTTCTGCCGTAAACCGGACCCATGGCTGCCCTCAGCGATTTGCGCCCCTCTCCCATAGCTGGCACCTGGTACAGCGGTGACCCGCAGCGACTCGGGCAACAGGTTGACACCTGGCTTGATCAGGCAGTTTTACCGCCCCTGGCTGGACGGGTGGTGGGTGTGGTTGCGCCGCACGCTGGCTATCGTTACTCGGGCCGCACTGCGGGCTATGCCTTTGCCACGGTTCGGGGACAGACCTACGATCTGGTGGTCGTTCTGTCGCCCCTGCACGATTTTCACCCGGCGCCACTGCTGACCACCGCCCATCAGGCGTATCTCACCCCCCTGGGACCGGTTCCGGTGGCAGCCGGGGCCGTCCAGGCATTAAATCACCGCCTGGCCAGCCAGCAGCTTGGACTGACTCCCTTGGCGCATGACCGGGAACACTCGCTGGAGATTGAACTGCCCTTCCTCCAGCGCTCCCTGGGGGCAGATTTCGGCTTGCTGCCCATCATGGTTCGCTCGCGCTCGGCGCCGGTTTGTCAGGCGTTGGGCCTGGCCCTGGCTGACTTGCTGCGGGACCGCTCGGCCCTGCTGGTGGCCAGCACGGATCTGTCGCATTTCTTTCCACTGCCGCGAGCCAATCTGCTGGATGCTGAAATGCTGCGCCGCATGGCGGCTTTTTCCCCGGACGACGTCCTCTCCGCCGAAGAGGGCGGGGCCGGTTTCGCTTGTGGTGCCGGACCGGTAGCCGCCATGCTTTGGGCTGCCCGGGCCCTGGGGGCGAACCAGGCCACCGTTCTGCATCATGCCACCTCAGCCGAGGAAACCGGTGATACCCATTCGGTGGTCGGTTATGGTGCCGTGGCTGTCTGGCAGCAGGGGTAGGGGCGGGCTTGGCACATTTTGTCCAGGTTGCCGTCAACGTTCCCCTGGCCTCCGGCGTTTTTGATTATCATCTGCCCCCGGATCTGGTGGATTTGGTGCAGCCAGGCTCCCTGGTGGTTGTGCCATTTGGCCAACAGACCGTCCAGGGAATTGTGCAACGCCCGGTGGCCGAGCCCCAGGTGCAGCAGACCCGGCCGGTGGAAGCCGTGCTGGATCCTGCCCCCGTCCTGACAGCTGCCCAGATGGCCCTGGCCTCCTGGTTGGCGGAGGAGACGCTCTCACCGCTCGCGCTTTGCCTGCACTTGATGCTGCCACCCGGCCTCAGCCAGCAGGCCGACACCCTTTACACTCTGATGGCGTCCGCTTCGATTGAGACCGGCGACTTGACTGATTTTCAACAGAAAATGGTGTCCCTGCTGCAAACCCGCGGTCCCTTGCGCGGCCGCCAACTGGCAACCGCCTTTCCCCACCTGGATTGGAAAAAGTCGGCCGCGGCCTTGGTACGGCGTGGTGTGCTGCTGGCGCGTCCGGTTTTGCCCCAACCCCAGATTCGACCCAAGACGGCCCGCACCGTGCAGCTGATCTGCCGCCCGGAGGAGATTGAAGGCCGGCTGGCAGAACTGGGGCGGGAAGGTACACCGGCCCGGCAACGCCGTCTGGCGGCACTGCGTTTTCTGGCCCAGGAAGGCCTCCCGGTTCAGGTCGCCTGGACTTATGCCCATTCAGGCTGCACCAGCGCGGATTTAAACAAATTGGCCGAAGCAGGACTGGTGCACCTGGGTGAAACCGAAATCTGGCGTGATCCGCTTGAAAACATTACGATTGTCAATCAACAGCCCCCGCAATTGACCCCGGATCAACAACTTGTCTGGGACCGGCTGCAGCAGGCAATCCTTGCGGCGGCCGGTGGCGAACCCCAGCCCCCCTGCCTGCTGCATGGGGTCACCGGATCCGGCAAGACGGAAATCTACCTGCGTGCAGTTGAAGAAACCATTGCCAAAAACCGGCAGGCCATCATCCTGGTGCCAGAAATTGCCCTGACGCCGCAAACGGTGCGCCGATTCATGGCCCGCTTTCCCGGCCGGGTGGGGCTGGTGCATTCCCGTCTGTCCCCGGGTGAGCGTTACGACACCTGGCGCCGGGCCCGGGCAGGGGAACTGGACGTCATTGTAGGTCCCCGTTCCGCTCTTTTTTCACCGCTGCCCCGCCCCGGCCTGATTGTCCTGGATGAGTGCCATGATGGGTCCTATGATCAGGACGACAACCCTCCGGCTTATCATGCAGTGCCCGCCGCACTGACCTATGCCCGCCTGACCGGCAGCATCATCATCCTGGGGTCGGCTACGCCGGATGTCTCGCAACGCTATCAGGCCCGCCAGGAGGGCTGGCTTGAGCTGACCCTGCCCAAACGTGTCCTGGCGCATCAGGATCATGCCAGCACAGCGGCCGATTCCGCACCCAATTCCGCATCCAATTCCGGGGTGGCCTCGCTGCCACTGCCCCCGGTCACCATTGTGGACATGCGCCACGAATTGCAGATGGGCAATCGCTCCATCTTCAGCCGGGAATTGACCGCCAATCTGGCGCGCACCCTGGAAGCGGGCCAGCAGGCGATTTTATTCCTCAACCGCCGCGGCAGCGCCACTTACGTTTTCTGCCGGGCCTGCGGCCATGTGATGAAGTGCCCGCGCTGCGAGTTGCCTCTCACCTACCATCTCAATCAATCCGGGTTGCTGTGCCATACCTGTGGTTATACCCGCCAGATGCCAGCCACCTGCCCGCAGTGCAAGAGCAATCAAATCCGGCAGTATGGCGCCGGTACGGAACGGGTGGAGCAGGAGGTACGGGGGTGCTTCCCCACGGCCCGCACGCTGCGCCTGGATGCCGAATCGGTGCAACAGAAGGGCGCACATGAAATCATCCTGTCACACTTTGTCCATCACCGTGCCGACATCCTCATCGGAACCCAGATGATTGCCAAGGGACTGGACCTGCCGCTGGTAACCTTTGTCGGTGCGGTGCTGGCCGATGTCGGTCTGCAATTGCCGGATTATCGCGCCGGCGAGCGGGGGTTTCAGCTCTTGTCCCAGGTGGTCGGGCGCGCAGGCCGCAGCCCCTTGGGGGGACGGGCCGTAATTCAAACATTCAATCCCGACCATTATGCCATCCAACTGGCTGCACTGCATGATTATGATGGCTTTTACGATCAGGAACTGGCCTACCGCCGGCAGATTCACTATCCCCCCTTTGCCCGATTGGTCCGCCTGGAATATCGGCACGTCAATCCGGAGCAGGCGGCGGTGGAGGCGAACAACCTGGCAGCCCGTCTCTCGGGCTGGCTGCAGCAGGGTGAATTTTCGGCCACCGATACCATTGGTCCGCTGCCCTGTTTTTATGACCGTGTCAACGGCGAATACCGCTGGCAGATCATTCTGCGCGGCCCCAATCCGGCGGCCGTGCTGCGCGGCCGCAGCCTGGAGAACTGGCGCATTGAGGTGGATCCAGCCAGCTTATTGTAACAAAATCCCCTCCTGGAAAACCCCGGGAGGGGATGACTGTATTATTTAAAAGCTGTCTTATGGCAGCACGTACCAGGGATTGATGAACCCGCCCATATAGCGGACCTCAAAGTGCAGGTGGGGTCCGGTGGAGTTGCCGGTACTGCCGGCACCGCCCAGTAGATTGCCCTGGTAAACCGGCTGGCCGCAGCTGACATTGACGTAGCTCAGATGGGCATACAGTGTCTGGTAGCCATTGCCGTGATCGACCATCACCATGTTCCCATAGCCGCCGCTGATCCAACCGGCGTAGACCACCATGCCGCTGTCAGCGGCCCGGACGGCATCGCCGGTATAGGTGGCAATATCAATGGCCAGGTGGCCGGACCAGTAATCGTTGCCGGACAGGACCCGGGTGTCCGTCGGCCAGGCAAAGGCCCCCGAACCATAGGCCAGATAGTTGCTGAATTCGCAACCACCCGGTCCCAGCAGCGAACTGCTCACCCCGGCCGGTCCGCTGGGCACGGTTGGCACCACCCACTTGGTGAATTCGCGCTCGCCGCCCGGTACCATGATCACGGTCCCGGGTTCGATGACGGGGTTGGTCATATCCAGGTGATTTCCGGGCCAGGCCAGGATATCGGTGGGATCTGCGTCGTATTTGGCCGCGATATTTTCAACCGTATCGCCCTGCTTCCATTCATACACAATCCCATCGGTGGGCGGAACCTGCAGGGTCAACCCAATTTCAATCATGTGGGGATCATCATTCAGGGTTGCCGCGTTGGCCCAGAGCAGGCTTTCCGGCTTGATGTCGAAGCTTTCAGCAATGCCAAAAATGGAATCCCCGGCTTCAACCGTATATTCGATCACACTCTCACGACCGCGCTCGGTAATGATGGTGCGGGGTGCCACCGGCCGGGAGATGCCGGCCGTTTCCGGCACAGGGTTAAACAGCGGAGCCGTCACGTCGGGCAGTGCCTCCGCAATTGTCTCATCTGGATCGGTATAGGCCGCCTGAGTCCGGCCGGTAAATCGTTGAACCAGTAAAAAGATCATCACCGCGACCATCAAGGCCGCCAATCCCCAAAGCAACCAGCCCAGCCAACTCCGCTTTTCAGCTGCGGACGCTGTTTCTGGTTTGGGCGATTTTGTTAAACTCACTGTTCCTCCGTCAAACTTTGTAAGAACTCCTGATTGTTGCGGCTCCGTCCCATGCGCTGGATGATGGCCTCAGTGGCCACCGCCGGGTCCATGCCGGCACCGGATGGGGGCTGGGTGATCATTTGCATGTACATCCGCCGCATCAACCAGGCCCGCTGCAGGATATCGGGGCCCAACAACAGGTCTTCCCGTCGGGTGGAGGAGCGTTCCATGTCAATGGCCGGGAAGACCCGCCGCTCCTGCAGGCGGCGCGAAAGATGCAGTTCCATGTTGCCCGTGCCTTTAAACTCCTCGTAGACCACATCGTCCAGCCGGGAGCCGGTATCGACCAGTGCGGTTGCCAGAATGGTCAGCGAACCGCCTTCCTCGATATTGCGCGCCGCACCAAAAAACCGTTTGGGTGGGTACAAGGCCGAGGGATCCATGCCACCAGAGAGCGTACGCCCCGATGGGTTGACCACCAGATTGTACGCCCGTGCCAGGCGGGTCAATGAATCCATTAATATTACCACATCCCGGCCCATTTCCACCAGACGTTTTGCCCGTTCCAGGGTGATTTCCGCCATGCGGACGTGGGCGGTCACCGGTTCGTCAAACGTTGAGGCGACAACTTCAGCGTCCACCGAACGATCCATGTCGGTGACTTCCTCGGGCCGTTCACCAATCAAAGCCATGATCAGATGCACGTCCGGATATCTGGTGGTGATGGCATTGGCCAACTGCTTGAGGATGGTGGTCTTGCCGGCTTTGGGTGGGGAGACAATCATGCCGCGCTGTCCCCGTCCGATGGGGGCCACCAAATTGATCATCCGGGTCGACAGGACGGTCCGTTCCGTTTCCAAATCAAAACGCTTGTCAGGAAAGACCGGGGTCAGACTTTCAAAGTTGGGCCGGCTGCGGGCTGTTTCCGGATCCTGGCCGTTGACGCTGTCGACTTTGAGCAGTCCGTAATGTTTTTCGCCTTCGCGCGGCGGGCGCGCCGCACCGATGATCAGGTCTCCATTGCGCAGTTCATACCGGCGCAGCTGGGCCTGGGAAACATACACATCCTCCGGCCCCACCTGATAATTGGGGCGTAAAAAGCCGATGCCTTCCGGCATGATTTCGAGGACCCCACCCCGCACCTCTTCCCCCTCGGGGCCACCTTCGGCCTGGGCTATCCGCACGATGAGGTTTTCTTTTTTTAAGCGATTGGCGTTGGGGATATTCAGTTCCCGCCCTTTTTGGCGCAGGTCATCAAGCGAACTGGATTGGATGTCTAAAATTTTCATGTGGTTATATCCGCATAAACGACAGACTATTAATCACCAGCTCAGATTTGGGGCTGGAGATTAGGGGTTATGGCGTTTCAATGTGTTGAAGGGGTTGCCGTCAGATCACGCCCCTACCCACTCAGGCGCGCCGAGGCATTGTTGAGATTGGATAAATGGATTATAACACGCCCCCAAAATGGATGCAAACACTGCGGTCTGTGAAAAATTGATCTGTCGACCCTTAGCGCCGACCTGATCCTGCGGTCCTGATCATGGGACAACCTCATCATGAGCTCAGAGGATCGGGTGCCGCCCCTGTGGTGGACCCAAATTCTGGACATATTTAAGGGGTTTAAAAGGGAGCGCCTGCGGCCCTGACCCCTTGCATCCATGCGTCTACCGGCCCCGTCAGCCGCTGAATCCGCCGTTTACCCAAAAAAACAATTACAATTACAGGATGAGACCCCACCCCCTTTGCTGGCTGATCAGCATTCTGTTG
>DAOQTN010000116.1:0-7529 GCA_035340555.1 Anaerolineaceae bacterium
GCGAAGAAGTGAACGCCGCCATGGCCGCGATTGCTGATGGTGCCGATGTCAAGACCACACTTGATGACCTGAACACCAAGGCCAACGAAATCCTCGCTGAGCAGATGGCTCAGATCAAGAAGTAATCCTTCTACTGATCTGTTAGTTTGTTGAGGTCAATCCCCTCGCCTTACGGCGGGGGGATTGCTTTTCAAGTGCTATAATTGCGATATGGAACGCTCCTCCCGCCCCGTTACCCCCCTGAGCAGCAGCGCCGATCTGGCCTTTGCAGTGGTTGTGCTGGCTTCTTACTTTGCCACCTTTAGCGTTATTCAAGATGCCACCTTGCTGGAAATTGGCATTATTGCCTTGCTGGGGATCATATACATTCTGTGGGGAATATATGGATACGCATTTTCATCACGTTCAAATGTTTTGGCCATTCGAATTCTCTATTTTGCCATCCAGATACCCATTGGCTCTGCGATTGTTTATTTAACGCGTGGCGCTGGTTTTAATGCCCTGGTTATGCTGCCATTGGCGGCCCATGCAGTGATCTTGCTGCCAGAGCGCTGGGGCTATCTGACAAATGCCGTATCGGCCTGTGCTTACACCATTGCAGTCCTAGTGTATTCTGGGAGTTGGGTAACAGTTTGGTCTGTTTTGCCCACCTTTTTTGCGGGGCTTATTTTTGTGATCATTTTTACACAAACTGCAGTTGAAGAAGAAAAAGCGCGCAAAGAAGTTGAGCGCCTGGCAGGCGAATTGGAAGAATTAACCGTTACCCGTGAGCGTAACCGCCTGGCCCGAGAAATTCACGATGGTTTGGGGCATTACCTGACCACAATCTATATGCAGATACAGGCGGCTGGCGCAGTGATGAAGTCAGACCCCGATAAAGCGCAAAGATCTTTGAGTAAAGCCAGCGAATTAACCCAGGAAGCATTAACCGATGTACGGCAATCTGTTGCGGCTTTGCGAACAGCGCCCGAGCAAACGCAACCGTTACCCAGTACGATCGCAAAATTATTATCACACTGCGACGGCACCCCACTTCACCCGGAACTGCAGGTATTAGGCACGCCGCGGCCTTTATCACCAACGGCGCATTTGACTCTTTATCGGGCTGCTCAAGAGGGCATCAACAACGCCTGTAAACATTCAGAAGCCACCAGGCTTTTGGTTACATTGGACTATCAAAATCCTGGCGAAGTGATGCTGCGCCTGCATGACAATGGCATTGGCTCCGAAGACCCAATTGGCGGCTTTGGGCTGCCAGGATTGCAAGAGCGAGTGAATCTTCTGCGCGGACGATTTAACGTTCAATCCTCAAAAGGAGAAGGCTTTACAATGGAAGTTGGAGTTCCTGGATGAAATCAATTCGTGTGTTAATTGTCGATGATCAGGCGCTGTTTCGCGAAGGGGTTCGCACCATCCTGTCAATTCGAGATGATATTGAGGTCATTGGCGAAGCATCTAATGGTGAAGAAGCGCTGCGCCTGGCAGCCCAGCATCAACCGGACGTGGTGTTGATGGATCTGCGCATGCCCATCATGGATGGCGTGACTGCTACCAAGCGCTTGAAGAGTACGCTGCCCGATTGTAAAGTTATCGTCTTAACAACATTCGACGATGAGGAATCGGTGTTTGATGGTTTGCGCGGTGGGGCGGTAGGATATCTGCTTAAAGATGTCAATTCAGAAAAGCTCTATGAGGCTATTCGCGCTGCCGCACGGGGAGAATATTTCTTGCTCCCTTCGATTACAGCCAAAGTTGTTGCTGAATTTTCACGGTTGGCCCCGCCAACACACCGAAGTGATCTCTCTTTAGTAGAACCGCTGTCCAACCGCGAGCTAGAAGTCTTGCGCCTCGTAGCCACAGGAGCCAGCAATAAAGAAATAGCCGATACACTCGTCATCGCAGAAGGAACAGTTAAAAACCACGTTACCAGTATTTTGAATAAAATGAGCGTGCGAGACCGTGCCCAGGCAGTGTTAAAAGCCAAAGAATATGGCCTGATATAGCCAGTTCACTTTCTTAGTATGCCTCCAATTATGACTTCTGGTCTATTCCAATAAAACAGCTCCTTATTTACAATAACACTGCAAACAACAACCCTATTTTCCCCGAGGAAGCCAATGCAAGAGACCAATTCGTCCACCAACAAACCCAATTTAATGGTCACAATGGTTATTGGTATTGCCTTCATATCCATTGGAGCGCTGTTTTTATTAGATCAATTCCTCAATACGGGATGGCTGACTTTGATTATTGCCCCACTGCTTGGGGTGGGTTTATTAATCGGCGGCACAATCTATCACAAACCTGGTTTGAAGATTGGCGGGGCCTTGGTGTTGGGATTAGGTGCCAGTGCGTATTTCCTGCTTAATCAAAACCTTGATTATTTGAACTGGCCTCAACGCATTGGCTTTGCCCTGATTTCTTTTGCCCTGGGGTGGATTTTTATAGCCGGCTTTTCGCTTCTGGATAAGCAGTTTTACTGGTGGGCGCTGATCCCGGCAGCAATCATCGGTTCCACTGGTGGATGTTTCTTATTGAGTTCGCTGCGTTTCCTGGATTTTGTGCTCTACATTGTTACGGCATTAGGTATTGTCTTGCTGGCTACTGGAACTTTTAAACATTTGCTGGGGTTAATAATTCCGGGGGCTTTATTGTTAGGAATTGGCCCCGGTGTATACGTGGGGTGGGGGATTCCGGGAGACACCTCTTCAGCATTGGCGCGTACGGGTTCAATGCTGGTAGTTTTTGCTCTGGGCTGGGGTTTAATCACGCTCTTTAGCCGGGTTATAACCGCCAAATTTACCTGGTGGCCGCTAATTCCGGGGGGCATTCTGGCTGTCACGGGGTGGGGGCTTTATATTGGCGGTGCCCCAGACAGCGCATTGCATTTTATTGGCAATACGGGATCAGTTGGCTTGATTATATTTGGCATCTACTTGCTCTTGATGCGACGCGGATTTCATAGATAAACGAAATGAAAGGAATTTACAATGAAAAAAGGTAACATTGCAACCGCACTCATTCTCATTTTGCTTGGAGCCTGGTTCCTCTCAATTGAAGTTGTCCCAGCCATTAAAGCATTTGCCTACGGCGCAGACACCTGGCCGATTGCTATTTTGGGTATTGGCGGCTTATTTGCACTGGTAGGATTGGTTTCATGGTCCCCCGGGCTGATGATCCCAGCTATGATCATCAGCACAGTTGGTGGTTTGCTCTATTGGCAAAATGCAACTGGAAGATGGGAAAGCTGGGCCTATGCTTGGGCGCTTATCATTGTTGGGGTTGGCGTTGGCATTCTTTTAGCTGGCTTGATGAGCCGGGATCGGGGCGCCCTGATTGGAGCCATGTGGGTGATCCTTATTGGTGTGGTTAATTTTGTGGTGTTTGGCGCTTTTCTGGGCGGCGGAATAATAATCCAACAATACTGGCCGGTTGCCATCATTGCGGTAGGCCTGGTTGTGCTGTTAAGTGGTCTGTTTCGCAAGAAAGCCTAACCGTCCCGCCCCAGTAATTTTAGAATAGCTGGCAGGGCTTCGCGCGCGGCTGTTTCACCGGCTGAAATAATTTTTTCGGCGTGTGGAAACCCCAAAAACATAGTAATCTCATTGGGGATGGGCGGCTCCACCAGTACCTCAGGCTTGAATTCTAAAACCTGTTGGCTCGTAACTTGCGCCATCATCATTAATATGGACCAGTAAAAATCCATGAAGAATTCTGGCATGGGAACCAGCCATTGTGGTTTTCCTGGTATCACCCCTAATGGGGCGGCGGTAAAGGGATTCACCTGCACGTCAACTGCAATCAATATATCTGCCCCCATCTGCCTGGCTTCGATCATGGGGACGTTATCCAACACTCCACCATCCACAAGGCGTAAACCATCAAGGTCTATTGGCGAAAAAAGCCCGGGAAAAGCAGATGTAGCCATAACCGCAGTTAATAAAGGACCGCTCTGAAAAACAACCTTTTGAGCTTTGATTAGATCAACGGCAACCAGAGCTAACGGCAGTTTCAGGGCTTCAATCCGCAAATCCTCGCCAAACAATTGCTTTAGATATGCCCGTACACGAGTGCCTTCTAAAAGCCCTCGACGCCGGCGAGAGACATCCATGAGTTTCACCAACTCCCGAACATGTGCTAACTTCATCGCGCGCTCTTCAATATTGCTGACGGGCAGACCCGCAGCATAGGCAGCCGCAATAATTCCCCCCATGCTGGTTCCAGACAGGCAATCAATGGGAATTTTGGCTTCTTCCAAGACTTTTAATACGCCAATATGTGCCAGACCTCTTGCACCTCCGCCACCCAGGGCTAATCCAATTTTTGGCCTGCTTTTATTCTCCATGTAATACCTTTCGCGATGATGTTGTTCTGCCAAAGTGTAAGCCAGAAATTTTGACCTGTCAAACTGTAACATAATTTTGCTTGTAATGATATACTATGTTTTGTAACGAAGCCAATATACGAAGGGTAGAATATCCATGACGCGCACCGAACTATTTCCTGAAATTGAACCCAATCGCACCGGAATGTTAAAAGTTTCGGCGTTACATACGATTTATTATGAAGAAAGCGGCAACCCTAAAGGCAAGCCCATCGTCTTCTTGCATGGCGGCCCCGGCGGAGGAACGCAACCCAGCCATCGCCAGTTTTTTGATCCGGAATTTTATCGCATTATCCTTTTAGATCAGCGGGGGTGTGGCCAAAGCACTCCTAATGCAGAATTACGCGAGAATACAACCTGGGACCTGGTTGCCGATATTGAAAAATTGCGCACACATTTAGGAATTGACCGATGGGTCGTCTTTGGCGGAAGTTGGGGGAGTACACTTGCTTTAGCCTATGCCATTACCCATCCGCAGCGCGTGATTGGTCTGATCTTGCGCGGTATTTTCCTTTGCCGGCAGTCTGAAATTCACTGGTTTTATCAAGAAGGCGCTTCGAACATTTTCCCGGACTACTGGGAAAAATATCTGGCGCCCATTCCCGAATCGGAACGCGGTAACCTGGTAGCCAGTTATTACAAACGTCTGACCAGCGATAACATGGACACTCGGGTGGCGGCCGCTAAGGCCTGGAGCCAATGGGAAGCCGCGACATCCCGCGTGATCATTGACGATGCTGCTATTGAGTCGTTTGAGGATCCAATTAAAGCTGTGACATTTGCCCGGATTGAATGCCACTACTTTATTAACCGGGCTTTTCTTGAAACCGACTCATTCTTACTGGAGCGCGCTCGCGATATCAATCACATTCCAACCCGAATTGTGCAGGGGCGGTATGATATGGTGTGCCCAATCAGAACGGCCTGGGATCTAAAAAAGGCCATGCCCAATGCCGATCTTCGGATTATCCCGGATGCTGGTCATTCGGTACGCGAGCCAGGTGTTTCAGCCGCCCTGATAGAAGCGACTGAAGACTTCAAGCGGCTTTTTCGCTGATCTATCCACCGCCCAGTACGCTCATAATTAAAACCTGGTCACCGTCTTGCAGGCAGTAATCTTTGCTTGCCTGTCGGTCGTTGACCATCACAAGCGCTACGAGGAGGGAGGGGATACCCAGTTCTGTTAACGCCTCGTTGATCGTCAAGCCGGCGCCATCGATCGATGCTTCTTTTTCGCCGTTGATATAGGCCTTGAGTTGGCCGATGGGTTTAATAATAATAGACATTTGTAATTTTAAAGTTGCAGGGCAGGCGACGAAGTGATACCTGCCCTGTGTTGATAATGTTAGGCTGCTATCATTGATCTCAATCCAAGGCGCTCCAATGTTTCCGGAGTTGGAAGACCATTCTCAGACCAACCGCGTTGTTCGTAGTACATATCTAACAGGCGCTGAACATCTTCAAGTTTGGTGATTTGCCCTGCTGTTACACCGGTTGTTGGCGGGTCTTCATAAAACCGAGTAGCAGGAAGATCCCACTCCCGACCAAAGCCCTCGTTTTCTCTGGCCCAGAACATGCGGGTTAAATTCCATATTCGGGCGCCGACTTCTTCAAGATCTTTCCAGGTACGATGGACACCGGTAATAGCAGCCAGAACCGGAACATAAAGATCACGATCAATGCCCAACTCCACCCATTGAAGGCGGCACGACCCCAGGACATCAAACATGGGGCGGAAATCCTGAAGCCAGATAATTCGGGCGACTTTTTCTGGAACCACAAGATCGCGCCCCACCTGCAGGTCATATGTAATAGCCCATGAACGGTTATGATGTGCCCCGACATCGCATGTCATATAAGCCAGCAGCATGGCTGTGGCGTTGTGGGTGGCATATGCAGATTGTTCCATTCCTTTGACATGGATGGCAAATTTATCGCTGCCTTTACCAACCTGTTGGGCTGCACGCTTTACGCCCTGAGCCAGAAGCGCCCCAAGACCTTTGCGATAGGCAATCATTTCAATAAGTTTAAAAACAGCTTCTGTATTGCCAAACCGAAGTTCCAGGCCATCCGTATCTTTGGTTGTCAAAATACCTTTCTCAAAGCATTCCATGGCCCACCCGATAACGCCACCGGCACTGATGGTATCGATACCAAGATCATCGCACAGCAAATTTGCCTGTGCAACTGCCTGTATATCCGCCAAGCCGACATTGGACCCAAGCATGCCAATGGTCTCGTATTCAGGCCCTTCGACATAAGTCCCATAGCGCTTCATGTGGCTGTATTTACCGCAAGGGCAGGGGCATCCAAAACACCCCTTATCTGTGATAACGATTTCATCTCGCATGACCGCACCGTAGATTTTCGATCCCCCTTCAAACGACCCTGCGCTGAAATTTCGCGTTGGCAGCGCACCCACTTCATCACACCAACTGGTTACAATTGTTGTTCCGTAGGTTTGCCAGGGTTTAAGTCCCTCAGCTTCAATGCAGGCTCGATAGAGCGCCATGCCGGCCTTGCGATATTCATCCATATCTGCGACCGGAATAGATTTTGTACCTCGAATGACAATTGCCTTGAGCCCTTTGGCGCCCATCACGGTGCCAACGCCGCCACGCCCGGCCTCTCGCCCATAGTCGTGATTGATACAAGCAAATAAAACGCCGTTCTCGCCGCCTGGGCCAATAACAGCAACCTGAAAATCTTCGCCGTGCTTTTCTTTCAGGGCGACTTCAACTTCAATCGTCCCGCGGCCCCAGTAAGAAGCAGCATCGAGCAACTGGATTTTATCATCATCAATCACCAAATACACCGGGCGAGCACTGATACCCTCAAAAATTATTGAATCAATTCCGGCGTACCGCATTTCAGCGGTGAAATGCCCACCCAATGAGGAACTGGCGTACCCACCTGTCAGCGGCGATTTTGTTGTCCAGTCACATTTTCCAGCCCCGGGGACCATCAACCCCGAAAGCGGCCCCGACGATACAATCAACTTGTTCTCTGGACCTAAAGGGTCGGCATGAGCCGGCACTTCAGTGTAAAGAAAATACGCCCCAAAGCCTCGTCCGCCAATAAATTTTTGAGCCACCTCGGCAGGAGTAGGCTGTCTGCTTACCTTGCCTGAAGTTAAATCGACACG
>DAOQTN010000117.1:0-7518 GCA_035340555.1 Anaerolineaceae bacterium
GCCGGCGACCTTTCCAGTTCTGAACCAGCGCCAGGCAGTGCGATCCGAGATACCGAGTTGCTGGGCATAAACGCTCAACTTCATACCCTAATACTAGCACAAATGTTCCTATTTGTCGGCTCATGGACACAAAACGAATAATCAAATTCGATACCTTGGGGAAGGCCAACCACCGCTTCAGGGCTGCAGCTGCCAGACATCCACCTGGGCGCCGCCCACACACTGCACCTGCAGGGCCCGCGGATTTTGGGGATAAAAACGGGCGGAAGCCGGCAAACTGTTGCCGGGAAAAATCTCAATGATGGAGCCGTCAATAAAAACACGCAGGGTCAGAGAACCAGCTGCAGCTTCAGCTGGAGGGACCGGGATCGTACTGAGCAAACCACCGCCAGGCTGACAGTCCAGTGTCACTGCTTTCTGCGTGGGATCATAGCCGATCCGGGCCTGGACCTGCGCGTCAGCCAGCAGGATCGCGCCACTCCAAACCGGAGCCGTTTCATCCACCCGGATCAGCAATTCCAGAGAAGCGCCTTGAATCCGACTGGTGCCGGGGCGACCGGTGAGTGTCTCCCGGGTTTTCCGCAGGGACACAACCGCTTCCCAGGGACGGCAGCGGAGTTCACCTGTCGGATCAAGCATCAGGACCCATGGCAGGGACAGGGCTCCACTCCAGCCAGCCTGGGATTGTTCCGCCGCAGAGCGGCTTTCACGCAACCAGCCGATGATCACCCGGCGGTTTTGGCTGTCCAGAAACGTCTGGGGGGCATAGTAACAACCACCAGCACCATAGTCCAGCAGCCGGGGCGGGTGGTCGGGGAAAAATCGATTCTCGCGATAGTCACCGGTGTAGTACAGCGTATGCAATCCACCCTCAACCGCGGAAGCTGAGATGATCAACACCCAGCGATCACCCAAGGGAAAGAATGCGGGGCATTCCCACATCGTTCCGGTCCATACCGGCTCATGGATTTGGGCATCCCCCTGATATAAAATGCCGAGATAGTCCCACACCAAAAGGTCCCGGGAGCGGTACAACAACACCGCTCCGCCAACCCCGGCAATACCGGATCCCAGGGCCAGACGCCATTCAGCCCCCTCCCGCCAGACACACGGGTCACGAAAGCCGGTACCTGACAAGCCCTCCGGCGGAGCGGAAATGATGGGTTCGGGGTGCTTCTGCCACCGCCGCAGATCGATATCAGAACTGGTGGCCAGGCACTGCACTTCAGGGTAAACGCCGGTGTACAGCAGGTTGACCGCCCCGTGATGCGCCACAGCACAACCGGAAAAACAGCCGCCCGCGTCCGCTCCGGCTGGATCGGGGGCCAGGGCAATGGGGAGATGCGTCCAATGGAGCAGGTCGTTTGAAATGGCGTGCCCCCAATGAATATTGCCCCAGGTGGGTTCCAAGGGATTATGCTGGTAAAACAGATGATAATGATCCTGCCAATAAATCAGTCCGTTAGGATCGTTCAGCCAGTTCAGCCGGGGAGCAAAATGCCAGCCCGGTCGCAGGGGATCACGCCGGACCCGGGCAGACTGGCGCACCTGCCGCAGCTGCCGGCGCAGGGTATCGCAGAAATTGGGGTGGGATTTTGGCCCGCGATCACCGGCCTTGAGCGGGATGCTGAACTGGAGGAGACCCGCCTCCCGGGTTTCGGCTCGAATGGTCAAACGCTTCAGCGGTTCCGCACACTGGACTTGGACCGCCACAACGATGTTCATGGGTAAAACAAACGGATGGGTGGGGGTGATGTCGGTGGCGGAACAGGGAGGCTGCCCGGGCAGCAGGAGGGTGATTTTAGCCACCGGGCAATCGATGTCATCCACAGCCAGGCCCAGGTTGAGCAATGCCACGGGGGTAAAAGTGTTCAGCAATTCAAACTGGAAACCATCGGCTTCAGGTTTCAGGCTGTTGGCAACGAATAATTTACGCAGGAGAAATTCAGGAATGGCGCCCATCAGCAGATTATCGTCTTTTTGACTGATGAATGGTCAGCAGTGGGATGGCCGCCAGCAGGACCAGCACTGCCGCAACCTGGAAGAGAATAGGGGTGGGAATAAATCCAGGTTTGCCATCCAGAACCGTGGCGATGCCATAGGTCGAAGCCAACCAGCCACCCAACAGCGGCCCGGGGATCATGGTAAAAGCCACATTGAACAGGACATAATAGCCGGCGAACTGGCCGCGTTTATCCTCCGGATACAGATCGCGGGACCAGGTCGTGGTGGCGATCGTCCAAGCGGCAAAAGGCGCCAACCAGAGGATCCCGCCGATGGTCAGCATCACCATTGATTTGGAAAGTGAGAAGACCAGCAGACCGATCGCCTCCAGGCCCACCGCCAGCAGGGCCACCGGGCGCCGCCCCCAGCGATCAACCAGCAGCCCGATGGGATAGGCCAAGCCAATGCCGCCAATCAGGATGGAGATGGCCACCAAAATCGAGGATTCAGTGATGGAAAGTTGGATGTAGTGCTGCAGGTAAATCATCAGGTAGGGGAAGAAAACGTTGATGCCCACCATGAAAAGGGTCAATGAAATCATGACCCGAAAAAAATCGCGGTTCTGACGCAGGCTGGAAAGTTGAAAGGTGTCCGCAATCTGCCGCCAGTAGGTGCCCTGGGGTTTTTCCGCCGGGGGCTCCTCCCGCAGAAAGGGCACACAGACCAGGCCAATCAGCGCGGCAATGCCGCCGATAATATAGAAGAACCAGTTATAGCCCACGGCCTGGATGATGGGACCCGCTCCGCCATAGATGATCAAAAAGGCAATCCATTTCATGATCTCCAGGGAACCCACCACCCGGCCGCGAGTGGCCTGGGTGGTGACATCGGTTACATAAGCGCTGAAGGCGCCATCGGAGGCGGTGGCGGCAAAAAAGGACATGATGCTGTCAAACAGGATTGCGATGAAAATGCCCATCGCGATGGGATGGAACTTCGCGGCAAGTGGAAAGGCGGCGGTCAGGATCCCCCAGACAATGTAGCCGATGAACAGGTAAGGGCGCCGCCGACCCCAACGGGTGCGGGTGCGGTCACTTAAAGTGCCCATCAGGATGGTGGCCACCGTGGAGACAACCGCCGTGATGGATACCATCCAGGAGACCGCCCGGGGATCGGGCGTGATGCGGTCATACATGAAGGTGTTGAAGTATTGATTTTCAACCGCCCAGGCCAGTTGACCGGCCAGACCGAGCAGCAACAGCATCACCCACACGGTCCGGGTCAGAAGGGCGGGTTGCTTTGGTGCCGCGTCAACCGATGTCGGGGATGGGGAGGAAGATGTGATCGGGGGCGCAGGCGGGGTCGGCAGCAGCTCGGATGGTGTCATGGATGCTCCTGGAGGCAAGGGATGCCTTAAGTATAGCGCAAATGCACCCCGGCAGGTCTCCGGGGTGCATTCCTTTTAAGCAATCGAACATTCTTCGGTGAAACCGGTTAGGTTTTTTTACTTCTGTCCAGCCAGGGCGCGTTTTTCCAAGGCTTTGCTGCCAAAGATAAAGAAAGCCATCAAGGCCAGGCTCAACCAGCCCACCCAGTCCCCCAGCAGCGTGCTCAGCGTCCCCTTGCCGCTGCCCAGCTGGACATCAGCCACCAGCGTGGCCTCGCGGCCTTCCGGATGGGCTGCCAGGGCGACAATCCGGCCGTAGGGATCAATGATGGCTGAATCGTAGCTGCCATCCGCCTTGACCATGGCCACCCGATTCTCAACAGCCCGGAAAACCACATGGGCGTAGTGCTTGTCCGCGATGGTGCTCCAGTCATTGGATGGCACCCCAATCAATTGGGCCCCCTGTGCCACCAGCTTGCGGGCGGTATCGGTGTAGTCAAGGTCATAACAGATGATCGTGCCCAGTTTGCCAATGGGCGTGTCGTAGACCGGATAGGTGCCGCGGGTCAGACTGGTCTCCCCCCCAAAAGTCACCGGGTGATCCTTGCCGAAAACACCCAGGAATTGGCCATCTGGGTTAATAATTGTGGCTTCATTGCGCAACCCGTTCTCTTCAACCACGACGTAGCCCAAAGCCAGATGGGCCTGGGTCTGGCCGGCCAGACTGGCAAAATCAATGCGGTTGTCCACCTGGGGATCCCACAGGAAAGAACCTTCAGGCCAGACGATAAACTGACTGCCCATCTCCCCGGCGATGCGGGTTTGATCCACCATCCGGGCATGCAGGTCAGCCACATCCAGACCCTGATTGGCAGATATGATGGGCGAAACGGAGGGTTGAATGGCGGCGGCTTTGACTGAGGGGGTGTTGAGCGGGATATTGAACAGCACCAGGCTGAGCCCGATCCAGGCCGCAAAAACCGCACCTCCGATGATGGCCCAGCGGCGCATCAAACCAGCTGATACGATCGGGGCAGTCGGATCCAGCTGCCAGCGCCTATCGAGCCAGCCCATCAGCAGCAGGGCCAGGGTGTAGTTCACCAGGATCACCACCAATCCCATGCCGATGATGCCAAAAATACTGACGGGCTGGATCAGCCACAGTTGACGGTAAAACGGGTAGGCAATGAATGCCCAAGTGCCGGCAATGGGCAGGAACAGCCGGATCATTTCACCGCCCGACCAGTTGGCAATTCCCCCCAAAACAAACCACCGGTAATTGGTTTTGGCATGGAAATTCCGCGATCCGGCATCCGTCAGCAGGTTGAGGACACCGACCATCAGCGGCAGCCAGACCATGAAAGTTCCCACCGGAGCAAACACCGGGCCTAGGTAGCCCTGCAGCCAGACTGCCACCCCCACCGCGGATGCCAGTGAGGAAAAACGGGCCGGCATGATGCGAAACTGGGCGACCAGCATCGGCACCAGGCCAATGAGCGCCAGAGGCCAGATGCCATATGGGGGAAAAGCCAGCACCAAAGCCAGGCCACTGATGATGGACAAGACCAAGCCCAGGATGATGCGAAACAGGGGGGATAATTTAAGTGACCGCATGCTATTCTCCTTAAGATCCAAGAGTGGGTAACTGGTATTCGCCTTTTCGGATATTGGCCAGAACGGCTTCCAGCCAGCGAACTTGGAATAGGGCGTTGGCAACCCCATAATCCACCGTCAACAGCCAATAGAAGCGTTCCCGGGGGGAACCCTCCTCCATTTGGTCACGATTCTCCGGTGGAATGGCGGAAAATCGCCCCAGACGCTGACGATAAATCTGAAGTTGGTGTTCAAGCAGGACAATGACGTTTTCATCCGGCAGCCGACCGGCAAAAAATATTTGAATCAACCAACCCAGCCGGGTTTCAGCTGCCGGCTGGGGAGTTTCCAGCCATTGAAACAATTCCGTGCGTCCCGTTTCGGTAATCGCATACACCTTGCGTGGGGGACGCGGCTCCTGGGAGATGATTTCCACATTCACCCAACCCGCCTCGGCCATGCGCCCCAAGGTTTTATAAATCTGGCTCTGTACAGCCGGCCAGAAATGCGCCACCGAGACGTCAATCATCTTTTTTAGGTCGTAACCGGTCATCGGCTCGTAGTCCAGCAGGCCCAAAATGGCATGTTCAAGCGACATACTGCTATATCCTTCCGTATCTATATATCACTATTGATATATTACCATGGTTATATAAAAATTGCAATCGTTTTGCCCTCAACGGGGATGTTGTTATACCATCTTCTTGAACCAGCCCCCTGCAACCACCCCTTGAACAACGCTGGGGCAAGGAGTGGGATTTCAAAATGTGGGATAAGCGATAAAAAGGCGGGCTGAAGCCCCTTTCTTGACCGACGTCACTGTCATTCCGTCACGAATCATTGGCCAAAACGATCACGTCCCGCGCGTAAAGGGAGCGTCATCGTTTTCAAAAACTGGCCGCGAGGGTTCACGCGAGCATTGAAATTAAGAAAACAGGATCTTGACATCCTCGCGGGTGAGGGATTTGAAGAAACCGGCCTCGGTGGCAATCAGGTTTTGTACCAGGGCGCGTTTCTTGTCCTGTAATTGTAAAATCTTCTCTTCCACACTGTCGCGGGCGATGATTTTATAAACAAAAACCGGCCTTTCCTGCCCAATGCGATGGGCGCGATCACTGGCCTGCATCTCGACCGCTGGATTCCACCAAGGATCAAGATGGATGACATAATCAGCAGCCGTCAGGTTCAGGCCCACCCCGCCTGCTTTCAGGCTGATCAGGAAAAATGGGATGGACCGATTGTTCTGGAACGCGTCGACATGCATCTGACGGTCACGGGTCTGCCCATCAAGGTACTCGTAACGCAGGCCGCGCTTGTCAAGTTCACGGCGCAGCAAACGCAGGGTTTCGACAAATTGCGAAAATACCAATGCCTGATGGCCTTCAGCCCGCAAGGTTTCCAGTGTTTCAAGCAAAAAATCAAATTTGGGCGCTTCTCCGTGATATTCCGGTTCGACCAGGGCGGGATGGATGGCGATCTGGCGGAGCCGCAATAAGCCTTCCAGAATTTTCATGCGGGCATCCTCCATGCCATCCCTTTCAATGAGGCCCAGTAATTCAGCCCGGTAATGCTCTTTAGTCTGGGCGTAGAGCCGCTTCTGGGCCGAATCCATATCAATATAAATGATTCGCTCCGTGCGCGGCGGCAGTTCCGGGGCCACCTGTTCTTTCGTGCGGCGCAGAATAAACGGATAGATCAGCTGCCGCAGGGTGGCCGCAGCGTCTTCATCCTGTCCACTTTCGATGGGGGTGGCAAATTCCTTTTTAAAATAGTCCAGGCTGCCCAGCAAGCCCGGGTTTAGAAAGGCAAACTGCGACCACAATTCAAAAGTGTTGTTTTCCACCGGGGTGCCGGTCATCACCAGGCGATGCCGGGCGTTAAGCAGGCGGGTAGCTTTGGCGCTTTTGGCCAGCGGGTTTTTTATGGCCTGGGATTCATCCAGCACAATGTGGTCAAACTCGTACTGACTGAGCCATTCCACATCACGCAACATGGTGCCGTAGGTGGTCAAAACCACATCATAGTCATCAAAAATGGCGGTGTCCTTATTGCGGAAGCTGCCCATGTATTCCAAAATTCGCAGGGCAGGAGTGAATTTTTCAGATTCGCGCTGCCAGTTGGCGATGAGGCTCTTGGGGACAATGAGCAGGGTCACCCGGTGCGGGGCATTGTCCGTGTCAGCTGCCGCCACAGTCTGTTCTTTGAGTGAAAGAAGATAGGCCAGCACCTGGACGGTTTTGCCTAGCCCCATATCGTCTGCCAGGATGCCTCCAAAACGATATTCGCGCAGAAAATGAAGCCAGTCAAAGCCGTGTTTTTGGTAAGGGCGCAATTCACCGGTGAATCCGGCGGGGAGCGGTTGTGGCACAATCTGATCGAAGGTGCGCAAGCGTTCGCGCCGCTGGGGCAGGTCCGGGGGTGCCTGGACTGTGGCACCGCCTTCAAGCAGATCATCAATCAGGGGAATGTGAAAATCACTGAGGCGGAAGCCCTCTGCAGTTTCATGCGCCAGGTTCCATAAATGTCGGTATTTTTGCAACCAGTCTTCCGGGATCTGGCCGACTGAACCATCGGCCAGTTTGACGTACCGTTCG
>DAOQTN010000118.1:0-7464 GCA_035340555.1 Anaerolineaceae bacterium
GTATTCCAGAATCGCCAGCAACAGCTTGGGGTTGATGCTGAAGTTGGTGGCTATGTGGTTGACAATCTCCCCACCCCGGCGGGTGGCCCCACCGATAAAAATGGTGTAGTCTTTCAACCAGCCGGGCTGCGCGGCGACAAAGGCGGCGGCATCAAAGCCCACCTGGGCCGGGCCGTAGCCGTACTGGCTGTCGGGCAGAATTTGATAGGGACTGCCCCATAAAACCTGGTAATAAATCGGGATCTGCATCGGCAGCCCGGGGGGCAGGGTGGTGACATGCTCCGGGATGATGGGGTTGGCCGCCCGGATTTCCGTGACGGTGGTGTTGAACCGCGCGGCCAGGGCTGGCAGTGTATCGCCCGATTGGGCGGTATAGTCCACCAGGGTCCCAGGAGGGTAGGGCGGCCGGGTGGGCAGCGCAGTGGGAGTGGGCTGGTCCGGGGTTGGCGCGGCCGCAGTCGGGGACCAGGTGAGGGTCGGGACCGGTGTGGCACACCCGCTCAGGCCCACCAGCAGCACCACCAGCAGCACCAGCTGCCGGGCCGGAGGTCTGGCGGGGCGTCGGGCGGAGGGCGGGGACGGTTGCCGCCTATTTCGCGCGGACAATGACAGCCTCAACCGAACCCACCGTGCTGGCGGTGACAATCACGCCATCCCGGACCAACAGTCCTTCATAATTTTGCTCGCCCTGCACGGCGCGCCAGCCGCTGAGGACAAACGGTGCCGGCCCATCGGCGATCATCCATTCGCCATTATACTTGCGGGCCATATGCACGTGCCGCCCGGTGGCCGAACCGCCTTCGCAGGAGGGATGGCCAATCTGTTCATCCTGGTCGAGCCATTCCCCGGCTGGCACCCGGCCAACCGTGGCAATATGCAGGTAGAGAATCACCCAGCCGGTCTGTTCCGAACCATCGCCGTCCAGATCCACCACCACCAGCCCCTGATCCGAGCGGGTGACCAGGCCGGGTGCGGCTGCCGTCACCCAGTAAATTGAAGCTTCGCAGCTGCGTTCATTGCTGGGGGGGGCAAAATCCAGCGCCCCCAGTGGGGTGCCGGTTCCCCAGGCCGGATGCGGTCCCCCGGTGTAAACCCAGGGCAGTCCGGGGGAAAACGGCAGTTCCAGCGGTGGTTGGGCAAATCCGGCCGGCAGCAGGGGTTCCACGGTCTGGGCCCGCTGCCAGGGACTGCCAAACATCTCTTCATACAGCAGGCTTAAACTCTCGGTACCGTAGGCCGCCCCGGCCCAGGCGAGGGGTTCGTAAGTCCGGCTGAGCAGGTACAGCAGTCCCACGGTGCCGGCATTCACTTCCGGCCACAGCCGCCGGGTTTCCCCATTGGGGAAATCCAGGGTGATCAGATTTCCCAGCCGCCAGCCGTAATATCCCACCGAGAGCTGGCGCGCGGCCCAGGTCAGCTGGTGATACAGCCCGCGCTGGTTGAAATCAATATTGCCGGCCGGGTAATTGGTTTCGGCCAGGCTCTGCGGCTGTCCCCGCACCCAGTGGGATTGGTATTCGACGATCGCCAGCAGCAGCCGGGGATTGATTGAGTTTTCCAGCGCCACCCGGGCGACCACCTGCGGCCCGTTGTACCAACCGTCGCTGAGGTATTCCTTGTAGGTGCTCAGATACCCCCCGGCAGCAGTGACGTAGGCTGGCAGGTCAAAATCCAGCGCTGTGGCGGAGTAGATCACCTCAGAATCCGGCAGAGCCTGCGCCATGACCTGGCACTCGGTCAGGACATCCGGGATGACCAGGATCAACCCGGGATCGATGAACCCCTCGACCGGCAACCCCTGGAGGGGATCGATCTGGTCCGGCGTCACCCCAAACCGGGTGGCCAGGGCAGACAGCGAATCGCCGGCCTGGGTGGTGTAGAGCAGCGGTGGCCGGGGAGTGGTCGGCACGGTGGGGGTCTTGGTGGGAGCGGGGGTGTAGGCCAGAAAATATACCGACGGGGTGACTTGCGGTGTCCCGGCAGCCGGCGTGTCCAGACCGCCCACGCCCAGGTCATAGGTGGGGACCGGGGTGAGCACTTGGGGGCCCCCGGCGCAGGCAAGCAGCGAGAGCGCCCAAGCGCCCAACACAATCAGTGTCTGCCAGCGCTTAGCGGGTGATTTGGTTTGCGGGTACGAAACGATCCCAGGCTTCAACCACAACTCCATCGCGACTCAGGCGGCCATTATACTCGATCCCGTCGCCGGCGGAGACCCATCCATCCATGCTGAAGGGCAGCTCACCATCCGCCGGGATCCACTCTCCATTATACCGCCGGGCGATGTGCAGGTGGGTCGCCAGGGAGTAACCTCCCTCACAGGAGGGATGCCCAATCCGGTCCCCGGCCTGGACGATATCGCCCACTGGCGCCCGCTGCCAGTCATCCACGTGCAGATAGAGGACGGTCCAGCCGGTTTGCTCCAGTCCATCGCCATCCAGATCCAGCACCACTGTGCCGGCACCGGAGCGGACAATGACACCGCTGGCCACCGCCGTCACCCAGTTGGGTGAAACGACACACCCCTGCGGTTCGCCGGGCGGGGCAAAGTCCAGGGCCGCCCAGCCTGCTCCATTTGTCCAACCGCCGTGTGGGCCGCTGGTAAACGACCAGGTTTCCCCCACATGGAACGGCAGCACCATGACCGGCTGGGTGAGATCGGCCGGGATCAACGGCTCGATGGCCAGGTCAAACGGATAGCCAAACAGGCGCTGGTAGGTCTCAAACAATCCGCCGGGACCCACGCCGGACAGCCAGGACTGCGCCCCATACAGCTGACCCAGAAAATACTGCACGCCGGCGGTGCCGGCGTTGATGGTCGGATCCACCGGTGCCGCACTGCCGTCTGCCAGCGGAATCTGTCCCAGCGCGTCCGCCCGCCACAGGTAGTAACCCCGGTTGAGGGTGTCGGCCGCCCAGGAGAGCTGACGATACAGCCCGGTCCGCCAGTATTCCAGCGTGGCCAGGGGATGTTCCCGTTCCAGATCATTGGGATCCCCGCCGCTGACCCAGCCATTTTGATATTCCAGCACCGCCAGCAGCAGCCGGGGGTTGACGGAATTTTCCTGCGCCACCCGCGCCACCACGGCGGCGCCACTGGTGTCCATATCATCCACCCGTTCCGTGTGCCGGCTGAGATAGCCGCCCTGCTCGGCCACGAAAGCATCGATGTCAAAATAGGCGCTGACCGGCCCGTAGACCAGTTCCGAGTCGGGGATGATCTTGAAGGACGAGGCGCCAATCTGCACCTCGGGAGGCGGGATCACCAGAACCTGTCCGGCGTAGAGCCAGTCGGCCGGGTTGATGCTGTTGGCACTGGCCAGGGCGGCGACACTGACACCGTAAGTCTGGCCGATCCCAGCCAGGGAGTCTCCGGGCTGGACGGTGTAATAGATCGTTTCAGCCCGCTGTTCGGGCAGATCGCGGGGGGCGTCGGGAGTCGGGGTCAGGATGGGTGCGCCCGGAACCCGGGTGGGGGGCAGGAAGGGGGTCCGGGTGGCGGTTCCGGCGGGGTGGGACTGCCCGGTGGCGTCTAGCCACCACAGGGTGTCGCCGGCGCCCGGTTGGTCGGATTGGCCGCAGGCGGACAGCAGCAGGCCGGCAATCAGGACACTCAACAGCACAGCCAGGAGGTTTTGCGGGGGTTGTCTCATGCCAGTGACTCCAGGGGTTTTCAAGGGGGGATTACCTAAAAAAAGCGGAGAGGAAGGTGGCGGCCGCCCAGCAAATGCAAATGGAGGTGATCAATCGATTGGCCCCCATCGTGGCCGGTATTCATCATTAGCCGGTACCCGCTTTGGTGGATACCCTGTTCAACCGCCAGTTTTTGCGCCACCGTGATCAGGTGTCCCAGCAGGGCTTCATCAACAGGCGTGATGGCATTCACCGATTCGATGTGCCGGTTGGGAATGATGAGAATATGTACCGGGGCAATTGGGTGGGTATCCTGGAAGGCGGTGACCAGGTCGTCCTGATAATAACGGGTTGCCGGCGCCTGGCCGGCCGCAATCTGACAAAAAATACAGGTCATGAGGTATCCCCGGTGCCCACCCGCCGGAGCAGGTGGATTTGTTTGCAGGTTTTGATTAATGGTTATGTTTGGAATTTGTTTTTGCAGGTTATGTTTGTAGTTTGTATTTTCAGGTGATATTTACACCTTGCATTTGCAGGTAGCAGCTAAAACGGCTGCCCTGGCCGCAGCATGTTGTCTGGCCAGGGCAGCATAGAGTCAATTGTTTAGGCCTCGCCGCGGATGAAGGCTTCGGTCATTTCGCGGCACTGGTCATCCTTGAACTGCCGGGGCGGTGTCTACATGAAGTAGGATGCCGGGCCGTACAGCGGGCCGGCAATGCCCCGGTCGCGGGCCAGTTTGATGCAGCGCACGGCATCAATGACCACGCCGGCGGAATTGGGGGAATCCCAGACTTCCAACTTGGCTTCCAGATTCAACGGCACATCGCCGAAGGTGGTCCCTTCCATGCGCAGGTAGCACCACTTGCGATCGGTCAGCCACGGCACGTAGTCGCTGGGGCCGACATGAATGTTTTCCTCGCTGATCGGGTAGGGCAGCATGCTGGTCACCGCGCCGGTTTTGGAAATCTTCTTGGATTCCAGGCGTTCGCGTTCGAGCATGTTCATGAAATCGGTGTTGCCGCCGAAGTTGAGCTGGTAAGTCCGGTCCATCCGGACGCCGCGATCGACAAACAGGCTGGTCAGCACCCGGTGTAGAATGGTGGCGCCAACCTGGCTCTTGATGTCGTCGCCGATGATCGGCAGACCGCGTTCGCGGAAGCGTTCGCCCCAGTATTCCGAGCTGGCGATGAACACCGGGATGGCGTTGACAAAACCGACCCCGGCTTCCAGGATTTGTTCCACATACCATTTGGTGGCCATTTCGGAGCCCACCGGCAGGTAACTCACCACCACATCGGTGCCGGTGTCCTTGAGGATCTGGACAATATTGGCGGTCGGACCAGGCGCCTTGGTCAGGATCTGGGAAAGGTATTTGCCCAGACCATCGTGGGTCATGCCGCGGTCCACCCGCACACCCAGGCGGGGAACATCGCAGAACTTGTAGGTGTTGTTGGGGAAGGCAAAAATGGCTTCAGAGAGATCCTTGCCGACCTTGGTGTCCACGACATCAAAGGCCGCGCTGAACTCAATGTCGTGGATGTGATAGCCGCCCAGGTTGACGTGCATCAAACCGGGAACGCGGTCCGTGTCGGCGGCATTGCGATAATAATGCACGCCCTGAACCAGCGAAGAGGCGCAGTTGCCGACGCCAATAATTGCCACTCGAACTTTATGGTCTGCCATAGTGTCTTGCTCCTTTAAGAAAGCTTTCTCCTTGATTGGAATATGTTCGTACCGCCTATGCTATAATCAACCCGAGGAGCTTGTTGTGCAGCATGGGCGTGGACACCATTGATTATACTCGCCGTCTCACTCGTTTGCTGGAAGTTTGTAAAAATTTAAGCTCAAATCTTGAGCTTGAACCGCTGTTGCAATCCCTGCTGGAGGCGGCCTCCGAACTGACGCACAGCGAAAGCAGCTCCATCCTGACCTACGACGAAGAAAACGGCCTGTTGAAGTTTCTGGCAGTGCCCTGGCATCTCAAGGAACGGGCCAGTATGATCGGCGTCCCGCTGGATGCCAGCGCCGCCGGCTGGGCTTTTCTCAACCGCCAGCCCATGGTGGTGCAGGATGCCCAAACTGATCGGCGGATTTTCCGGGCGGTTGATCTGGAGTGGAACAATCAAACCTGTTCCCTGCTGGCCGTACCGCTCAGCTTCCGTGGAGAGACTATTGGCGTCTTTGAATGCACCAACAAGGCCCATCAGGCGAATTATACCGAGGAAGATGTTTTCATCCTGGAAACCCTGGCTGCCCAGGCGGCCATTGCCATCCGTAACCGCTACCTGCTGGAACAGTCCCGCCAGGCTTATGAGAAGGCGCTGGAAAGCGACCGGTTAAAGAGCGATTTTATTGCCATCATGTCCCACGAACTGCGCACCCCGTTGGGGGTTGTCCTGGGACATTCCGCCCTGCTGCGCGATATGGCGCCGCAAAATTTGCGCGTCGACCTGGATGTCATTGCCAAATCCGCCATGCGGCTCAAGGAGATCATTGAGGATTTTTCCCGGGCCGACCGCCTCGAAGCCGGCCTGGCCTCCCTGCGCCGCCAGCGGGTCATGGTCTCCACCGTGGTCCAGAGCGTGGTGGATTCGTTCCAGGATTTGGCCCGGGACCATCAGGTGAGTCTGGAGTTTCATTTATCCCAGCGCAGCCTGGCGTTGGAGGGGGACGAATCCAAAATTGCCATTGCCCTCAGCAATCTGGTGCGCAATGCGCTCACCTTCACCAACCCTGGTGGTCAGGTTCAGGTCCGGGCTGAACAGGTACCTGGTTACATTAAAATCAGTGTCAGCGATGACGGCATCGGCATTCCTGCCGCCGAGCAGGAGAAGATCTTTGAACGTTTTTATCAGGTGGAGAAGCACATGACCCGCCGGCATGGCGGCATGGGGTTGGGATTGTCCATTGCCCGGGAACTGATTGAACTGCACGGCGGCCGCATCTGGGTGGAAAGCACCGAGGGTAGAGGCAGCCGCTTCACCTTCCTGCTGCCCAAAAGCCAGGCTGAAGCTGCGGCGGCCGGCCGGGTGTTTGGCGGTTAGTACTGCGCCAGCGGCGGCTGGCCCGAGGGCTGCCCTGACGATTGACCGGCTGCCGGATGAGCGGGGATCCGTCCGTAGGCATGGCCAGGCATGCGCCGCCAGGGGGCCAGGTGATAGGCCGGTATTGAAATTGGCGGCATTCCCCAGGCCGAGCGGGCGCGGTTGCAGCGTTCCAGGTCGCCTGGGCGGATGGTCATCTGGCCGCTGTGCCACTGGATGCCAAAATCGCGGCAGGGGCTGGGCCGTCGGTCATAGATGGTGCAGCGGGTCGGGCCACCGGGGGTGCCTTCCAGGGCAATGCAGCGTCTGCTGAGTTGATTGGTCCCGCGCATGGCGCAGTGATAGTCGCTGATGGTCTCGGTCAGTTCTGCGGGAACCTGCCCCCCCTGCTGCGGATCGGTTTCGCCCCAGTAGAAGGAGACGCGAAAATAAGCACAGCAGGCTCCGCAGCTCAGGCAGGGGGTGTCCTGAATCTCAAAATGTCGGGTGATTTGCTTCATATATTTATTTTGTAGACGGCTTTATAAACGACCTTGTCAACTACTCGGTAAACAATCCGGTCAATGGATGCGAGTGTAAATGTGAGTGTTTGTGCGAGTGCGAGTGCGAGTGCGAGTGCGAGTGAGTGTTTGTGCGAGTGCGGGCGCAAGTTCGGATGGGGGCACGAATGTAAGTGCCGCTGGATGATCAGCCGGAACCTGTCCTAGCCGCACCCTGCCCTAGCCGCACCCTGCCCTAGCCGCACCCTGTCAACTGGATATCATAATTTTTGGAATTGGTGACGTCGCGG